>CABVEG010000028.1 GCA_902497185.1 uncultured Eubacteriales bacterium
AAGTATCGTTATTTGTCGATATATGTGTGTTGAAAGCTATGGTTGGTTGACTTATTATTAATATATAAACAACATAAAAGAGGAGGTTTTATTATGAAACTAAAAAGATTATTTTCAGTAGCAATGGCTGTAGTAATGTGTGCAGGTACTGCATACGGTCATTCAGGCAGAACAGACAGCAGCGGAGGTCATAGGGATAAGAAAAATGTCAGTGGTTTAGGATACTATCATTATCACTGTGGCGGTCATCCTGCTCACCTTCACACAAATGGTGTATGTCCTTACAGCAGTGGTTATTCAGGGGGTTCATCTTCCTCATCTGCACCTAAGGTTACTGCACCTGACCCAAACAGAAATAATGTATATCTTATGCATACAATGCCTCAAATGACAGTAGGTGAAAGTTTTATGGCAGAGGCTGTATCAAATAACAGCAGCGCACCTCTTTCATGGTCATCAAGCAACAGCAATGTTGCATATGTTGACAGTACGGGAAGAGTAACGGCTAAGGGAGTAGGTACGGCAGTAATAACCGTGTCCAATGGCTACAAGAGCGCATCATACACTGTTAGCTGCAAAGGCTATGTTGCATATACGGCGGCAGAAGCAGAAATTAACGGAAAGGGAATACAGCTTTATTATTACAATGGAGATTACTATGTGCTTTGCAGTGATTTGACGGAATATGGATTTGATACTGCCTTTACAAAGGGTACAGACAGCTCCCTTGTTAAAATAACAAGAAACAGCAGTAAAACGGTAAAGGGTAAAAATGTTATTGCTTATCCTGATGGTAAAATAGCCTATGTAGTAATGCCGACTTCAATAAATGTTTTGTGTGGCAGTAATACAAATTACAGTAAGGCAGTAAATGGCGATGGAAAAATGTTTGTAGCCTTTGATTCTCTTGCAGCTTTTGGAAATATTACAAAAGCTGGCAGCAGTATGAAACTAAATATGAATTGAAAATAATGATTAATTTCATTTTTGATGCCGTAATTAGTGTAAAATCGTTGGACAAACTTTAGTTTTTGCAGGAATGAAATAAAAATAATTCTTGCAAAATTTAAAAATTGCACAAAAAGTATACGGAAAAATTGTATGTTCTTACTAAACAGTAATTATATGCATCTTAAAAATTAATGGATATTAAGTAAAATTTAACTTATTTTTTTGAGAAATTTAACAAATCCATACTTTAGCTTAATAAAATCTTATATTTCTATTGACAAAAATTAACTCTGAATTTATAATTAATATTGTCAATGAGGGCACGATGTATTAAACGTGCCCTTAAATTTTATATTTTATTTTTAAGAAAATTAGTGTTTAGAAGGAGGAGTTTTCTTATGAAGAAGAAAATTATGGCTGTTGCTTTAACTTTAGCTATGGCTACAAGTGTTATGCTTACAGGCTGCGGCGGCGGAGCAGCAGATGCAACCGGTGAAACTAGTGATGCAAGTGCTGAGGCTACAGGCGACGTTATTAAGATTGGTGTTTTACAGCCTATAACAGGCGGTATGGCTGCAGGTGCTGCTATTGAAATTGAAGGTATTGAGCTTGCACAGTCTGAAAGACCTACTGTTAATGTAGACGGCAAGGAATATACAGTTGAACTTGTTAAGGCTGATAATAAGTCTGATAAGGTTGAGGCTGCAAATGCTGCAACTAAGTTAATTGAACAGGATCAGGTTTCTGTTATTCTCGGTTCTTACTCTTCAACACCATCTCTTGGTGCCTATGATGTAATCAGAAACGGCTCTGTACCTGCTATTGGTATCAGCTGTACTAACCCTGCTGTTACTGAGGGCAATGACAATTACTTCAGAGTTTGCTTTATTGACCCATATCAGGGCAAGGTAATGGCTAATTATGCCTATAATACTTTAGGTGCTAAGACTGCTGCTGTTACAACTGAGCAGGGTAATGACTACTCTGTTGGTCTTGCTCAGTACTTCAAGGATGAATTTGAAAGCCTTGGTGGTACAGTTTATGAGGCTGCTTACCAGACAGGTGATCAGGACTTCAATGCTCAGATCACTGCATTAAAGGCTAACAATCCTGATGTATTCTTTGTACCGGGTAACTTTACTGAGGCTGCTATGTTTATTAAGCAGGCTAAGCAGGCAGGTGTTGAGGTTCCAATGCTTGGTGGTGATACATACGAGGTTCAGGAATTTATTGATGTAGCAGGTGCTGAGTCTGAAGGCGTATTATTCTCTGCTTTCTTTGATGCTGACGCTGAGTTAACTCCTCTTACTAAGGAATTTGTTACTAAGTACAGAGAGGCTAATGGCGGTAAGGACCCTGCAGGTGTTACAGCTCTTGGTTATGATGCTTACAACTTAGCTTGTGATGCTATTGAGGCAGCTAACTCTGTTGACCCTGTAGCAATAAGAGATGCTCTTGCTGCTGCTGATTTCACAGGTGTTACAGGTCCTGTTAAGTTTGATGAAAACGGCAACCCAACTAAGGCTGCTGTTATTAAGAAGGTTGAAGGCGGCAAGTTTGTTTATGCTGATGCTGTTACAGCTGAGTAATCATAAATACACTTTAATTTAAGATTTGGGGGTACGGTTCCCGTACCCTCATTTTTTAAATATTTCAAAATTAATGTGCTGGAAGGAGATTTTGAAATATTTGAAAAAGATAACAGAAAGGTAGTGAATATTATGTTGGTAATACCTGCAATGGCGGATTTATTGCAGCAGATTTGTAACGGCTTGCTTTTAGGAAGTCTTTTTGCGCTTGTTGCTGTAGGTTATACTATGGTTTACGGTATTTTAAGACTTATTAACTTTGCCCATTGTGATATATTTATGATGGCAATGTACATAGCCTTCTTTACTGTAGCCGCAGATTTTAAATGGTGGTTTATAAGCTTTGTTGTTGTTATTATTATAACTGCCGTACTTGGTATGGGTGTTGAAAAGGTGGCTTATGCTACCTTAAGACGACAAAATGCACCTAAAATTTCGATGCTTATTTCAGCTATTGGTGCATCTTATCTTTTGGAAAATCTGGCAACTGTTATTTTTACGGGTAAGCCTAAGACTTTCCCACAGATTCCATTTTTTGTTGATATGATTCAGTTAGGCTCTGTCAGATTACAGAGACTGGCTATTATTGTGCCTGTTGTTACATTTGTGCTTATGGCTGTGCTTTTGCTCCTTATTAACAAGACTAAGGCAGGTATGGCTATGAGAGCAGTTTCCAAGGACCTTGAAACTGCAAAGCTTATGGGTATTAATGTAAACGGTACAATTTCATTTACATTTGCAATCGGCTCTGCCATTGCTGCTGTTGGCGCTATTTTATGGGGCTTAAAGTACCCTCAGATTTCACCTCTTGTTGGTGTTATGCCGGGCTTAAAGTGCTTTATTGCAGCAGTTATCGGCGGTATCGGTAATGTTAAGGGAGCAGTTATAGGCGGTATAATTCTTGGCTTTGTTGAGGTTATGGCTGTAACCTTCTTCCCTTCAATTTCTGCATATAAGGATATTTTCTCTTTTGTTATCCTTATTCTTATTCTTTTATTCAGACCTAACGGTCTTATCGGCGAAAAAATTGCCGAGAAGGTTTAAGGAGGTGCTGAAGTATGAAAAATATGAACAAAAGGAATTTGATTTTAAATATTATAGTTATTGCCGCCTTAGTGGGCTTTATTATCTGGGCTGAGGAGGGCAGAGGCTTTGGCTCCTACAATCAGAGAATTTTTAAGACCTGCTGTATATATGCAATATGTGCCCTGTCTATGAATATGGTAAACGGCTTTACGGGCTTGTTTTCACTTGGTCAGCCGGGATTTATGGCTATTGGTGCTTATGTAACAGCATTTTTAACTGTTTCTGCAAGTGATAAGATGTCTATTTATAAAATTATACCTATTTCAGAGGGTATGGCTAATTTACACGCACCATTTTTCATTGCCCTTATTTTAGGTGGTCTTATTGCGGCAGTGTTTGCCTTTTTAATTGGTTTCCCTGTTTTAAGATTAAAGGGTGACTATCTTGCCATTGCGACACTTGGTTTTTCTGAAATTATTAGAATTTTCATAACTAATGCACAGGGCATTACAAACGGCCCTACAGGTATTAACAGAATACCTAATACATATATGAATCTTTATGTTGTGTGTGGTATTCTTGCACTTATTGTTATTTTCATTCTTGCAATGATGAAAACAAGCTACGGCAGAGCATTGCTTGCTATCCGTGAGGATGAGGTAGCTGCTCAGGCAATGGGTATTAACTTATTCAGACACAAAATGCTTGCCTTTGTATTAAGCGGTTTCTTTGCAGGTATAGGCGGAGGACTTCTTGCATCTCTTGTTGGTGCAATCGGTCCTGACCAGTTTAAGTTTACTGTAGCTTACGATATTCTTCTTATGGTTGTTCTTGGCGGTCAGGGTTCAGTTTCAGGTTCTGTTGCCGGTGCATTTATTGTAAGAATTGCCCTTGAAAAATTAAGATTTTTGGACGAACCTATTGATTTTGGATTTTTCCAGTACAAGGGTATAGGTGGTATGAGAATGGTTGTATTCTCAATTCTTCTTATGCTTGTTATTATCCTTTGGAGAAAGGGTATATTTGGTAACAAGGAATTTAGCTGGGACAGAATTTTTAACTTCTTTGCTAAATTCAAGAAATCTCCTAAAAAGGAGGTGCAGGGATAATGGCTGCTTTACTTGAAACAAGAGATGTTACTATAAGATTTGGTGGTCTTATAGCTGTTAATTTATTGAATATTGAAGTTAATAAGAGTGAAATTATTGCTATAATCGGACCTAACGGTGCTGGTAAGACAACTGCTTTCAACCTTATTACAGGTGTTTATGCACCAACAGAGGGAGATATTTTATTTGACGGTGAGAAAATAAACGGCAAGCGTCCCGATGAAATTGCAAAACTGGGTATTGCCCGTACCTTCCAGAATATTCGTCTTTTTAAGGATTTAACAGTACTTGAAAATGTACTCATAGCTACTCACCTTAATGTTAAGAGCGGTTTGTTCTCTTCTGTATTAAAACTTCCTAAGGCAAGGAAGGAAGAACAGGAAATGATTAAATTTGCCGAATTTCTTCTTGAGGAAACAGGACTTTTGCAGTTTAAGGATGAAATTGCATCCAATCTTCCTTACGGCTTACAAAGACGTCTTGAAATTGCAAGAGCTTTGGCAACAAAGCCTAAACTTCTTCTTTTGGATGAACCTGCCGCAGGTATGAATCCAAAGGAAAGCGAGGACCTTACGGAATTCATAAGAGATATAAGAGATAAGTTTAATCTTACGGTATTGCTTATTGAGCACCATATGCAGCTTGTTATGGACATTTCTGACAGAATTTATGTTCTTGAATATGGTCAGACTATTGCCAAGGGTGTTCCTGCTGAGATTCAGGCTAATCCGGCAGTTATTAAGGCATATCTTGGAGAGGAGGACGAGGACTAATGCTGGAAATTAATAATTTAAAGGTTAAATATGGCGGTATTACTGCCCTTGACGGTATCTCAATGCAGGTACCTGACGGCAAAATTATAACTCTTGTTGGCGCTAACGGCGCAGGCAAGAGCACAACTCTTCGTTCTATTACAAAACTTGTTAATCCTGTTGCAGGTTCAATAAAGTATGATGGTAAGGAGCTTACCCATATGAATACACAGGATATTGTTAAGCTTGGTATTACCCTTGTTCCCGAGGGTAGACACGTTTTTGCAGATATGACTGTTGATGAAAACCTTATGATAGGTGCTTATTTAAGAAAAGATAAGGAAAATTTTAAGGAAGATATTGCCTTTATACACGAGATGTTTCCAAGACTTAAGGAAAGAGCAAAGCAGTTAAGCGGTACTCTTTCAGGCGGCGAACAGCAGATGCTTGCTGTAGGTCGTGCATTAATGAGTAACCCAAAGGTTATGATGATGGATGAGCCTTCTCTTGGTCTTGCTCCTCTTGTAGTTAAGGATATTTTCAACATTATTCAGAAGGTTAATAAGGAAAAGGGTGTTACTATACTCCTTATTGAACAAAATGCCAATGCAGCATTAAAAATTGCCGATTATGGCTATGTTATGGAAACAGGCAAAATCGGTCTTGAGGGTACAGGTCAGGAGCTTCTTGCTAATGAGAGAGTTAAGGAGCTTTACCTTGGTAAGAGTAAATAAACAAAATTTAAAGGTATCAGGTGACTGATACCTCAGATTGTAAAGAAACCCCATTTTCATTTGTGAAATGGGGTTCAAATTTGCAAAAATATTAATTATCAGCTTATTTAGCCAAAATAAGGGTTTGGGGGTGTTGCATAATAGTTACCTATTTTACAACATCCCCATATTTTTAAAAGCTAATTTTATATTGCTGCATTATTTAGCAGTGTAGATAACATTTCCATCATTAATTGTCTGAACAACAAATGTGCCTGTTCGTGCCTCCTCTGTATCTAAGCCTAAAAAGTCTTGACTCATAGGGTCTATGTTCAGAATTACAAAGTCTGCCTGCTTACCGGCAGTGATAGAACCCTTTTCATTTTCATCAAAGTTTTGCCAAGCAGTATTTATGGTTACAGCCTTTAAGGCATTGTATGGGTCAATTCTTTCATCTGTTGTTTCATATCCGTTTACGGTTTTACCATGACCTATTTCTTCTCCGTCTCTTGTCATACGATTAACCGCATTATAAACTGAAAACAGCATATTAGGCACTGCCACAGGAGTATCCTGATGCATTGTAATATTAATGTTGCCATAGGATAATGCAGTTGCCATAGGGCTTATTGTTTGTCCTCTTACAGGTCCAAGTGTAGAGCTTAAATGATAATCTCCAAAGTAGTACACATGGTCTGTAAAGAATGAAATGCTTATTCCTAATTCGCTGCACTTCTTGATCTGGTCAGCTGTTATGGTCTGACAATGAATAATTGTTGGTCTTACAGCTTCTTTTGATTCATCAATAATTTCCTGTGTAAGCTCATCAACTCCATATACCTGCTTTAATGCTATTTCATAGCAGTCTATAAACTGTTGAATTGCACCTGTTCCGTTGCAGTGAGATGTAAACTGTACTTTAGCCTTAATAAATTCAGCAAACTTTTCAATCAAATCTTCATCTTTTACCTTTTGATTCTCCTCGCCCCAATAATATGAATCGTCTGTTGTTCTGATTTCACCTTCTAATTTGTAGTAGCCGCCCATAGCTTTGTCAGGATCATTTTCGTCAACTGCAAACCATGCGGTTTTTCCTTGAGGAGAGCCATCTTGGAATACTTTTATACCTGTTACCTTAGAGCCTTTGCTATAGGTTTGTCCGACACTGCCATCCTCGCCAAACCAGCTGTCAAGAGAACCCATCATATGCTGAATATCAACAATGGCTGAGCCTGATTCATAGAGGTCTTCCACTGCGGAAATTTTGGCTGCACTGCTGCCGCCGCCTATTACTCCTGTGGTAATACCGTATTTTGCATACAATTCCATGGCATTAGATATAATTTCCTCTGTGGTTCCTGCCATTGTTACAGAGGTATTTCCCAATACATAGGGACCGCCGACAATTCCGTAAAGCGCATAAAAGCCGTTTTCACGAAGAACACCTGTTAAATCGTCAAAATGATCCCAAATGTTAAAGGTTCCGTCCTGGATACCTGCTGCAATTTCCTGCTGAGTCATACCAATTCCGTCCCAGTTTGGATATACATATGTTCTGTAAATTGCCTGCTCTTCCTCAGATTCAATTAACAGCTTTAATGCAGCTGTATTCAAAACACCCATATGGTCGGAAGTATGAATATAAATAATTGGATATTCAGTAGAAATTTCGTCTAAAGTTTCTCTGGTTGGGTGTAAATAGTTGTCCTCCTTATATGCTGTGTTGTCATAGCCGTGAGTAACAAACCAATAAGAGCTTACCGAAATTGCGGAATCTGATGTTACATCATCTGCAACCAAGGCTGAGTCGGAAGTTATCTGAGAATTTTTGTCAAGCCATAGCTGCAAAGCTTTTTTACCCTCACTTACAAGACTTGATAAACTTGTAACACCTGCAGCCGGTCCTGCATCAGGATATTGGTCTGCCATATCAAGGTGGCTGTGTGCATCCTGAAATGCGGGAATCATTGTCTGCCCTTTAAGGTCAACTGTTTTCGCACCATATTTCTCGGCGCTTCTTTCAAGTTTTTGACTTTCGTAGTCTGTATATGCCACATCAACAATTTTTCCGTCACCAACCAAAACAGACTTAGCTATAGGAATTTCATCGTAAACACCTTCATATTGTTCATCTACAGTGTAAATCAAGCCGTTATAATATAATTGAGTGCTTTCATATTGGGATAAATCCAAATATGAATTAGAGCTGCTGCCTGAATTGTCATTTTCCATATCATATGTAGTTGCCTCTGAGGTTTGCTCTTTAGCTGCAGAAGAACTGCTGTTACTGCTGCCGCCTGAACCTCCTTTTTTTGCAGTGGTAGCTGTGTTTGCCGTGGTTGTTTCAGAGGTTTCATCTACAGAGCTGTCCTTATCTGTCAAATTGTCACTTTCAGCTGTATTACTGTAATTTTTTGTTAATTTTGCCAAAATAACAGCTGTCTGTGCACGTGTAACAACTCCCAATGGATTTAATTTGGTATCGGACAAGCCTATAATAATGCCTTCGCTATATGCCCAAGCAAGGGATTTTTTTGCCCAGTCGGAGGTTTTGTCCCAGTCCTCAAAGGCTGAAATATCACTGTCAAAGTCTGAAACCGTATTTTCACCCTTGAAAGCTGCATAGCGCTGTAAAAATACAGCTAACTGCTCTCTTGTTAATGCTGCATTGGGGTTAAATGTATCGGCACTGATACCGAAAACCAAACCGTTTTCTGTACCCCATACAACAGCAGGAGCATACCAGGCATCCTTACTTACATCGGTAAAAACAGATGTTGCCGTTATATCCGGTGAGCCCTCTGCACGATACATTATGGAAACAAACATTCCCCTTGTTAATTCTCCATCAGGGTCAAATTTGCTATCGGATAAGCCAACCATAAGTTTCTTATCAGTTACATAGTTTACACTGTCCAAATACCATACATCTTCAGCCACGTCATCATAACCTTTTGCAAAAACAACCTGCGGCAGCACTGATGTAAACAAAAGAGTAAACAATGTGATAACTGCAAATATTTTTTTTGTCAATTTGTTCATTTAATGCACTTCCTTTCCTTAAAAAACATATAAATTACTTAATTAAGCCTCATATAGATTGAATAAATTTGAAGCTCTGTACTATAAAAAGCCTCCTTTAAATAGAAATTATACTTTCGGGAAATTTAAATACAATGTGCATAAAACTAAAATTTATTGTGTATATGCACAATAGCCTGTGGAGAATTGAGGGATGGATAAAAAAATACATATAAAAATACATATAAAAATAAGCCCTTTTCAGAGCTTATTTTTATATTATTATCATTCTTCAATTTTTTCTTTAACATCCTTAACTGCGTCAACTACAGCATCCTTGACTTCGTCTTTTGCCTCTTCGGCAGTTTCAGCCACATATTCTTTGGCATCAACTACGGCATCCTTAACGTCTTTGCCTGCGTCCATTGCAGTATTTACAACATTGCTTACAGGCTCAACAATTACGTCTTCAACAAAGTCCTTGTTTTTAGCCTTTGATTTATATTCCTCAACCTTAGCCTTTCCCATATTGTAGACGTCGTTGCCTACCTCCATAGCCTTATTGGCACATTTTTTTACAACAGGCTTAGCTTCGTCAACAATATCACATACCTTATCCTTTACACCTGAAATTATGTCGGAAGGGTTTATTGCTTTATTTTCTTTCATACTTTCCATAAGCTTTACGGCTTCATCAACGGTAATTTTTCCGTCGTTTATCATTTTAAGAATAGCCATTCTTTCTTTTTTCATAAATAATAACCTCTCTTTCTTTAATTTTATATTTTACACAACATTGTTTTTTTTATTCAATACCACTATTTGATTAAATCCTTTTCAATAATTGCCTTTACTTTGTCAGGAAGTTCTGCAATTTCTTCCTTTGAGAGTGTGGTTGTGTCTATAGGTTCGTGTATATAGAGGTTAATTGTTCGACCTCTTATCATATAATTATTATCCTCCATTACATTCCTTGTGCCGTCTATTGTTATGGGAATTAAAGGTTTTTTACTCTTTACAGCCAGCTTAAAGCTTCCTGCTTTAAATTCTCCCAGCTCACCTGTCTTGCTTCTTGTGCCCTCGGGAAAAATTACCATATTAATTCCGTTTTCAAGCTGCCTTACTCCTTTAATAATTGTTTGAGCAGACTGCTTCATATCGTTTCTGTCCATAAAAAGGCAGTGTATTCTTTTCATCCATTGACTTACAAAGGGAAAATGCTCAAGTTCCAACTTTGCTATAAAGCCCTTTGGAACAGGTAAATATCCCAAAAGCAATAGTATATCAAAATTACTCTGATGATTTGAAACAAAAAGCATACTGCCCTCTTTAGGTATGTTTTCAAGCCCCTTTATTGCTACTGCCGATTCGGAATCTCTTACTCTGTCCCTTGCCCATTCGGATACTTTCTCTGTGACAAATTCTTCATATTCCTTGACTTTGCCGGCTTCAAGAAGTTTGTCGACTTTTTTCAAATAATGATTGTTTGCTATAAGGGAGCCTATAAACTTAATATACCATTTAATTGTTACGAACATATTTGAACTCCTTTCAAAAAAATGCTTTTTTAATTCAGCAAAATGTGGTAATATATAATTATGTTACTATGAACAAATACTTATAAATTAATTATACTACAATTTAAGATAAAATAAAAGCTATTTTTTGGAGATAATTATGAAAGAAAGAGAAATTGCACTTTTTATACTCAGTGATATATTTGAAGAGGGTGCATATAACAATATTGTTTTAAGAAAAACATTGAACAGGCATCAGGAGCTTTCATCAATACAGAAGGCTTTTATTACGGAGCTTGTAAACGGAACACTCAGAAATCTTGTTAACATTGACTATGTTATAAACAGTTTTTCAAAAACAAAGACAAGTAAAATGAAACCCTTTATATTAAATAATTTAAGAATTGCTGCCTATCAGATAATTTATATGGATAAAATTCCTGATTCTGCTGCCTGCAATGAGGCGGTTATACTTGCCAAGAAAAGAGGCTTTTCAACTCTTTCAGGCTTTGTAAACGGTGTTTTAAGAGCAGTATCAAGAGGTAAGTACGACATTAAATATCCTGAAAATAAAACGGATGCTATGTCAATTAAGTATTCTTATCCCAAATGGCTTTTGGAGTATTGGAGTGAGGATATGGATATTGATAATGTTGAAAATATTTGTATTGCATTTTCAAATCCTCCCAGAATAAGTATTTGTGTTAATACTGTTAAAACAAATAAAAATGAATTAAAGGACAGTCTTTTTGAGGAGGGTATTGCTGTTGATACGGATACCCTTCTTGACAACAGTCTTTATATATACAAAACAAACAATATTGCTGAAAGCAGGTGCTA
>CABVEG010000029.1 GCA_902497185.1 uncultured Eubacteriales bacterium
AAATGTAGGGGCGACCAGTGGTCGTCCGTTGTAACTACAAAGATAGGCTAAATTACATTATAATACTAAATCTTCTTTTCTGAAAACTATATAATATACCAAAGGCACAAGAACAAGGTTTACAAGCATTGACACAAGCAGACCAAAAAGCATAAGCACAGCCATAGGTACAAAAAGTGCATCTCCGAAAAGCGCCAGTGGTAAAAGTCCCAAAACTGTAGTCATTGTACTCATTAAAATAGGTCTTAATCTCTGACCTCCTGCCGCCTTACAAGCCTCCTCAACAGACAAGCCCATACTTCTTTCATTGTTGATACAATCCACAAGAACTATGGCATTTGCAAGAACACAGCCCATCAAACTTACAGCACCAATAAGAGCAAAAAGGCTTAAAGGCTGACCTGTAACAAGAAGTGCAAGAGAACCTGCCGCCAAGCCAAAAGGCACTGATATAAATATAATACCAACCTTTTTCAATGAACCAAACTGCAAAAGCAGCACAACAAGCATTACAACAAATGCAACTGCTGCCGCTGATGCAATATTTGTAAGAACATCCTCATTGAAATTCTTCTTTTTGCCTGATTTCTCAATTTCAACACTTGATGGGAACTGTTCTTTGTTTTCATCAATCATTTTTTCAAGAGCAGTCTGAATATCAATATCGCTTACATGGGCGCTTGTATAGCAGCCTACAACTCTGCCTCGCCTGCCGTTAATTCTAGAAATTGAAGTTATTTCAGGTTTAAGTGAAACACTTGCAAACTGTGATACACTGTATTTTTCATCCATAACCGATGACTTAACCTTAAAATTCTGTATCTGCTCTCTTGAATCTATATTAGCATCAAGAACAACGTTGTACTCCTTGTTGCCGCTTCTGTATGTAGACACATCTCTTCCCATCATAGCAATACTAAGCTCATTTTGTGCTTCTGCCTCCATAAGACCGAGAGTATTAAGCTTCATACTATCCATATCTACAAAATAGTTATATGTTGCAATTTCACTTTTACTGTTTATTCCCTTTACTCCATTAAACTGATCCAGCATATTGTTAATCATTTCTTCGGCAGTATTAAGGTCATCCACATTATCAGAATAAATCTTCATTTCAACAGGCTTTGTATTCATAGCAAAAATACCAAGCTCATCTACCATAACCGTAGCTCCGCCAACACGACTGTTAATTTCGCTCTGCAAAAAGTCAACCATATCAGCAGCGTCCTTAAATCTGTCCCCCTTACTAAAATCAGCCTTGACATAAATATCACCAAGACTGTTCACATCTCCTTTAGGAAGAATAGAATAGTCATAACGTGGTATGCCTGCACCTACACCACTTAAATAATAAAGAGTTTCAGGTTGTTCATCTAAAATATTCTCAACATTATCAACAATTTCTCTTGTACTTTCAATATCGTCTTCTTTGTTATTTGTAATTTCAATTGTAATTATATCCTTGCCTGCCATAGGTACAACCTGCATATCAAGTCCTGTCAATGACAATCCACAAAGAATCATTATAACTACAGCACCAATAATTGTAAGAGCTTTATGCTTAAATGCGTGCTTAAACAAACGGTTATACAATCTCTTTGATATAGGCTCTTTTCCTTTTTCGCTTTCCTTAGTCTTTTTTAACAGGAAGTAGCTAAGCAAAGGTGTAACAAATATTGACACTAGGTATGATGCAACAAGACAGCATATAATTACAACAGAAAAAGGAAATGCAAGCTGTCTGTATGCTCCTGTAAGCACCAAAAGGGAGCTGAATGCTATTGATGTTGTAAGCATTGAAATAAATACGGGAACAATTACTGATGCCGTACCCTTTACAACAGCATCTTTTTTGTTCATACCACCATCAATATTTTTTTGTATTGCATCACTTACAACCACTGCATTATCTACAAGCATACCCAGTACAACTATAAGGGATGCAAGAGATACAAAATGTATTTGAATCCCTATTAATTTGTCTACAATAAAGTTAGCAAAAATAGCCAAAGGTATTGCAAAAGATACAACCACTGCATTTCTGAAGTTCATACCAATCATAATAACTATTACTACAAGTATAATTGACTCCAAAAGATTTATGACAAAGTCATTTATGGAATCCTGCACCTCATCAGGCTGCATAAATATTTTATTAACCATAATACCCTCAGGAAGAGTTGCATTATAATTATCAATTACAGCATTGATTTCATCTCCAAGGCTTACTACATTAAGTCCATCTTGAAAATAAACTGCAAGTACGGTTGATTTTTTATCATTATATATAAAATAGCCTTCATCATCCGGTGCTTCCATTTTAACTTCAGCAATATCTGAAAGTCGTGTAATAATATAGTCATCATTTGAAGATACAACTATGTTTTTAATATCATCCAAGCTTTCAAACTTTCCTGATGTTTTAACCTTTATATCGTTACCATCTATATTTACAGTACCTGTAGGCAATGTAGAATTGTGATAAGATATTACCTGTGCAAGTTCAGCAAGAGATACGTTTGTATCATTAAGTTTATCAATATTTACGGTTATTTTAACCTCTGATGGTGTATCTCCGTGAATATCAACCTTTTTTACGCCTTCAATAAGTCTTAATTTATCACTAATTTCATTACTTCTTTGAACAAGCTCATCATTTGAAATGTTATCACCTGTTACGGCGAGTATAAGACCTGCCGTATCCATAATTTCATCATTAACCGTTATTGAAGAAACTCCTGAGGGCAGACTTGCTTTTAATGTCTGCAATTTTTCTTTAAGGTCATCAAAGTTATCATCAACTTCACTCTGTGATAACCCCATATCAAGAGTAACTGTAACAACGCAGTAATTATCTGCTGCTGTAGTTTCACACTTATCAAAGCCATCAAGCTCCATACAAATGTGCTCAACCTTTTCTGATATAAGCTGTTCCATATCCTCTGCCGTGGCACCGGGATATACTACAGTTACGGTTGCTACAGGCAGTACTACCTCCGGAAAATGCTGTTTAGGCATTTTATAATAAGATACACCGCCTGCTACAAATATCATAATCATCATCATTATTACAAGGAGCTTTCTTTCCAAAAGACCTGATACAAATTTTTCTTTAATCATATTATCAGCCCTCCATTGTAACAGTATCGCTTTCTTTCAGATTTTTAACACCCTCTGTTACTATTATTGCAGTAGGGTCATCAATCTGTATCTGAACCCTGTCACCCATAATATCCCCAAGAGTTATCTGCTTTCTGTATACCTTATTTTCTCCATTTACTGTATAAACATAGTCTACACCATCTATATTAAAAACAGCAGTTATAGGCACATAACAGCCTGTTGTTCCTCCTGTAACAATTTTAACATCAACAGTTTCGCCAATAGTAAAATCACCCTCCGGAATTGCTATATCTACAGCATAGGTTCTTGTACCCTCATCAGGATATTGGGCAATAGTTGTAACAGTACCTCCAATGTTACCGTTTATAACTGCCTTCTGTCCCAATGATACATTAGGATATTCCTTATCTGACACACCAACTGTTACAACAATTTCTCTGCTTTTTACCACAACAACGGGATAGCCTGCTGAAATTACCTCTCCTTCTTTAAAAGGAAGTTCCATTACATAGCCATCACTGTCAGCCTTAATAGTTGCATCATTTATATTCTTTTTAACAATATCATTTGAAGTTCCCGCACTTTTTACACTTGCCTGAGCCGCTGCTACGTCCTTAGACTTTGATGTGTAAAGATTATCAAGGCTTTTTTCTGCCTCACTTTTCTGTGCCTTTGAGGCTTCAAGCTCTGCCTTTTTGCTTTCAAGTGTAGCCTTGTTGCCCTCGTGAGTAGCCTTCGCAGCCTCAAGCTCTGCTGCCTTTGTCTTATATGTAGATTCAAGCTGTTCTAAATCCTTGTCAGAATAGCCTCCAACGGCATTTATTTTTCTTGCTGCATCAAGTTCACCCTTTAATGTTTCAAGGGCAGTTTCTCCTGCCTCAATATTCTGAACCTCTGCCACAAGTCCTGTTTCAAGAGCCTCAATTCCCTTTTCTCCTGCCGCAATAGCCTTGTCTAGGGTTTCAATCTGTGACTTTGCATTACTGATATTTGTATCGTATGTACTTATGGTTTTCTGCAAAGTTGCCTCTGCCTGTGATTTTGTATCCTGTCCTATGGACGCCTGATACTCCATTGATGTTGTATCAAGTTTTGCAAGAATATCCCCCTTCTTAAATTCCTGCCCCTTTTCAACACATATTTCATCAATTTTACCTGAAGCAAGGAAGGAATAATTTTTTGTTTCCTTAGCCTTTACAATACCTAAATAGCTATAGCCTGTTGTAACATTCTCCTCTGCAACAGACTGTGTTTTTACAATTTTGGGTACAACTTCAGCTCCTGTATTATCCTTTTTTCCACAGGCAGATAAGCTGCCTGCTAAAGATAGTACCAACATTATACACAATACTCTCTTTTTCATATTTCTGCCTCCTTTTACAACTTAATATTGTTAATTATATTTTATCCATTAAAATACAATAATACAACGGTCAATATTAGACACTCTGTGAATTAAGATACATTTTTTATAATTTTGTTGATTATTTTCAACCAATATAGTAAAATAAAAGAGAAGGGGGAAGTAATATGAATAATAAGACAGATTTAAGAATTTTAAAAAGCAACTTAGCTATAAAAAATGCGTTTTTGGAATTAATAAAAGAAAAAGGTTATGCAAATGTTACTATTACTGACATAGCAAAAAGGGCTATGATTAACCGTAAGACTTTTTATACCCATTATGAAACAAAGGAAATATTATATAATAATATTGTTGATGAGTTTCTTGAAATACTGACACCTGCACTGGACAACATTCAACGTCTTAAGGGAATTTCACAGCGAAAATATATAATTACACTTCTGCTAAATGTTAAAGAACATAAAGATGTTTTTAACATACTTTATAATGATAATACAAATACGGAATTTATTAATAAATTAAAGTTAAAATTTAATTATGACCTTATTTCAAAGGTGCATATAGACAAAAAAACTAAAGATACTCATTTCTCATTTGAACTTTTATCCGAGGCTTATTTTTCACTTTTTATGACTTTTGTTAAATGGTGGGTAAATACCTCTGATGATATTTCCGCAAATGAAGTTGTAGATATGATTATTGAATTTTTCTCCCAAAAAACCCTTGAAATATTAGGTGTAAGTTTTGAAGATTATGACGGTATATAAAGCTCTTTGGCAAACACACCTCTTTGCAAAAACAAAAACCCTGTTTCAAATTTGAAACAGGGTTCATCTGTAAGCTAAAATAACTTTCCTTCTCTTAAATTACAAAGTTTAATAATAAAACTATAAATTTGCAGTCAAATATACATCTGACACAAAGCCACACCAATTAATTAAAAGGTTTGAGCCAGTCTATAAGCCGAGTTCTGTTTTAAATAGTCATCTATCTAGTATTATCGTCACCGATAACATCAAGCGTTCTTTACCTCAGGACGAGACGAGCAGCCTCAATGTCCCGATTTGAACTTGCTTCGGATGGGGTTTACAGAGCCCTCTTTGTTACCAAAGAAGCGGTGAGCTCTTACCTCACCTTTCCACCCTTACCTGAAAAACAGGCGGTTTATTTCTGTTGCACTTTCCTTAGAGTCACCTCCACCGGACGTTATCCGGCATCCTGCTCTATGAAGCCCGGACTTTCCTCACGCTATTTTCATAGCCTGCGACTATCCAACTGACTCAATACTCTTCAATTATTTTCTGCCTCTTCTTCAGTTTCCTGCTTAATTACAGTAACCATGGCAATTCTGTTATCTTCAATTTCATCTATTCTGAAAATATAGCCTTCATACTCGACAGCAATATCTTTTTCATCTTCATCAGGAATCCTGTCAAGCTGACCAATAAGAAAACCGCCTAAAGTGTCAAACTCTTCCTCAGGCATTTCAATATCCAGCTTTTCAGCCACATCAGCAAGAGGCGTTGATCCCTCAATACGTGTAACCCTTTCTGTTACCTCTGTAATATCAGGTACTTCCTCTTCGTCATATTCATCCTGAATTTCGCCCATAACCTCTTCAATAAGGTCCTCCATTGTAACTAAGCCGGCAGTTCCGCCATATTCATCAGCTACAATAGCCATATGCACCTTCTTATTCTGCATTTCCTCAAAAAGACTATCAGCCTTTTTAGTTGACGGAACAAAGAAAGGCTCCATAATAATATCTCTTAAATTAAAATTATTTCTGCCATTATTTATAACAGCATTCATAAAATCCTTAATATGAAGAATACCGATAATATTATCAATATCCTCTTCATATACAGGAATTCTTGTAAACTTTTCAGAGGTAACAACATTTATTAATTCATCAATGGTTATATCAATAGGAACTGCTATAATATCCTTTCTATGGGTAGCAATTTCTTCAGCACTTTTATCATCAAAGTCAAATATATTTTTTATCATTTCCTTTTCGTCTTCGTCAATGCTGCCTTCCTCGCCACCTGTATCAACCATCATAAGAATTTCATTTTCACTTACATCTTTTTCATCTTCATTGTCATTTTTAGCAAAAACGCCAAAAATCTTAACTGAAACATCTATAATAAATATAAACGGTGCAAGAACAAAGGATAACATATCCAAAACCCAAATAAATTTAAGTACTACCTTATCAGCATACTTCTGAGCAATCCTTTTAGGCAAAATAATACTAAAAAGAGCAAAAAAGTAAGTAAATACCAATATAAGAACTGCTGCAACAATAATAGAAACAAGTCTTTGATTTAAACCAAATGAAACAAGCTTAACTGTATTCGGAAATATCCTAAGAGCAATAAGAAAGCCTATAACAATACCCAAAAGTGCATTTATAACACCTGCTCCGTTGGCATATTTCTGAGCAGACTCAAGAATAGAATTTATTCTTTCATAATTAGGCGCTTCCTTATCAGAAGTATACTTGGCCTTCCTTATGTCCATTACCGAAAGTGAACTTGAACAGGCTGTAACAATACCTTTAACCAAAATTAGCAGTAATATAATTACTATGTCGCTTATCAAAATCTATAGCCTCCGTAAATAAAAAAATAAATTTATATCAATTTATAGTGTATTACAAAACAACAGTAAAGTCAAGTTACAATATTGTTGCAAATTTATATCTACCTATCTGCAAGATTTACATAATTCCTTGACAAATCCTTGAAATAGTATTAAAATTTAAATTGATAAATTACACAAGGAGATTAAATTATGGCAAAGGATAAATTAGTTACAGCAATTACCTCTATGGAAGAGGATTTCGCACAGTGGTACACTGATGTAGTTAAAAAAGCCGAGCTTATTGACTATTCAAGTGTAAGAGGCTGTATGATATTAAGACCAAACGGTTATTCCATTTGGGAAAATATACAAAAAGAGCTTGATAAAAGATTTAAGGAAACTGGGGTAGAAAATGTTTATATGCCTATGTTTATACCTGAAAGCCTTTTACAAAAAGAAAAAGACCACGTTGAAGGATTTGCTCCCGAGGTAGCATGGGTTACTCACGGAGGTATGGAAAAGCTTCAGGAAAGACTTTGTGTAAGACCTACATCAGAAACACTTTTTTGCGATTTATATGCTAACATTGTACAGTCTTACAGAGATTTACCTAAGTTATATAACCAGTGGTGTTCTGTTGTAAGATGGGAAAAAACAACAAGACCTTTCTTACGCTCTATGGAATTTTTATGGCAGGAGGGTCACACAGCTCACGCAACAGCAGAAGAAGCAGAAGAAAGAACTATTCAGATGCTTAATGTTTATGCTGATTTCTGTGAAAACGTACTTGCAATTCCTATGATTAAGGGCAGAAAAACAGACAAGGAAAAATTTGCAGGTGCCCACTCTACTTATACTATTGAGGCACTTATGCATGATGGAAAGGCATTGCAGTCAGGTACAAGCCACAACTTTGGTGATGGTTTTGCCCATGCCTTCGGTATTCAGTATACAGATAAGGAAAATAAACTCCAGTACGTTCACCAGACTTCATGGGGTATGTCAACAAGAATTATAGGTGCTGTTATTATGGTACATGGTGACAACAGCGGTCTTGTACTTCCTCCTAAAATTGCACCAAATCAGGTAGTTATTGTACCTATTATGCAAAAGAAGGAAGGCGTACTTGAAAAAGCTAATGAAATTAAGGAAAGGCTTTCCAATGTATCAAGAGTAATTCTTGATGACAGCGACAAGTCACCGGGATGGAAGTTCAGTGAGCACGAAATGAGAGGTATTACTGTAAGAGTAGAGCTTGGACCAAGAGATATTGAAAGCAATCAGGCAGTTCTTGCAAGACGTGACAACGGCGAAAAGATTACTGTAAGCCTTGATAATATTGAGGAAGAGGTTGCAAAGCTTCTTGACACAATTCAGCACGACTTACTTGAAAAGGCAAGAAAGCACAGAGATGCTCATACCTACACTGCAACAAATATGGAGGAATTTGAAAAAACTCTTAAAGAAACACCTGGCTTTATTAAGGCTATGTGGTGTGGTGACGAGGCTTGCGAGCTTGAAATTAAGGAAAAGACAGGCGCTACATCAAGATGTATGCCATTTGAACAGGAACAAATTTCAGATAAGTGTGTATGCTGTGGTAAGCCTGCTAAGACTATGGTTTACTGGGGTAAAGCATATTAATTAATCAATTTATTTAAACTGAATTTACTGTTTATATAGATTATATAGAGCAGTAAATTCAGCTTTTATATTTATAATCAGAGGAGGTACGTCTATGGAAATTATTAATGCAATTATTGAAAACACTGATTCTCCTGAAGTACAGGGAATTTTAGCAAAGCTTAATCCTGAAGAGGATATTCTCTTCACAAATGAAAATGAGGACGGCAGCAGCATTGATGTGGAATATATTGAACCTATTAACAACATCAAAGTAATAGGCACCATACCTGCTGATATTATTGCAACAGTTAAGGAAAAGTACGGTGAAGATGCTTCTATTGATATTTATGACTATGTTGTAACTTATGACCAGGGAGTATATGGTCTTGCAGTAGATATAGAAGTAGATAAGGTAGAAAATGAAAAGCCTGTTAAGGAAAAGAAGCTGCCGCTGCCTTTACTTATTATAGTAGGCACTGCAACTGCTCTCCTTACTATCATTCTTATAGTAATAAAGCTTATTTTCTCACACAAACATAAATACAATTAATGGGTTTCATTGGTAATAACCCTATTTTAAAACAAAAATCGGGTTATTACCAATGAATAAAAAAAATAATCCTTTTAGATCCTGTTCATTTTTCTTATTAAATGTAAACATTCTTCACTATTAATATATAATATAAGACAATCACGCCATATAATTACCTATACTTCATATCTTTCCAAGATTTTCAACTTCTATTTTTTTCAAGTCGTTTAGAAATTACTTTGCAATACTCCTGACTTAATTCAATACCAATATATTTTCTATTTAGATTTTGTGCAGCAACCAAAGTTGAACCACAACCACAAAATGGATCTAAAACTATCTGGTTTTCAATAGTTGTTAAACTTATTAAATATTCCATAAGCGCTATTGGTTTTTGAGCAGGATGTAACCCTCTATCAGTTTGCTCAGTTTTACATTTAATAACATTTGAACATATTTCTATGCCTTTATTGCTTAAAGGGTTATTTTTAATATAAGTTTCATTATATCCCCCAACATTATAAGTCGCAATATTATCAGTCAATGTCCCACCAACTGGATATGGCTTCATAAACCATAATATAGGCTCAAATAAAGGTCTCAGATTTCCTATTTTCCAACCATCCCATTTTTCCATATTTTCAGTATCGCCACGACGTTCAAATACAATTTTTACATTTTGTGCCCGATGGGCAGCTGCATCTTTTTGCCAAGCTAACATATCTTTAAAAATAAAACCTGCATCCTCCATTGCGCAAATGCATCTATGTGAAAATCTTCTGCCCGCAAAAATAAAACAACTTGCTCCAGGTTTAAGAACTCTCAGCCATTCAACTGCCCAAGAGGCACACCAATTATAATACTCTATAGGCATTTTTTTATCAGCTTCTGACCAACCATTTAATGGTTTTCCTCTCTTTTTAAATACTGTCGATTTTTTTTGTGCCGGACTAGCTCCAAGTAAAGATGAGTTCCTATTATCATGTATAACATCCCAAGTATCAATAGATATTCCATATGGTATATCCGAAAGTATTAAGTGTATAAAATCATCATCTATTTCCTTTATTTTTTCAACAGAATTTCCACAAATCACAGAATTAGTTTTCATTTCATTAACTCCATTCTACAACGACCTTTTATATGATAAAATCGCCGAAATTTTCTCATTAAGTTTCTTAGATTTTATTAATTCTTCAATCGCTTGTTCTTTTGTATATGCTTCTATTTTTTCTATTTCCGATTTTAAAATTGATATTTCATTGTCGCTTCTTCTCACAATACTTGATTTACATATTTCTAATTGATTTTCAAAATCTGTAAAATCAGCAGAAATTCTATCACAAACCATTTTATTTATATATGGAAATAAACAATTCATTCTATCTGCATATGCAATTCTACTATCACGTTCTATTCTTATAGGTGCATTCCAAACTTGTTCCATACTAAAAGATGTGTCTTCCACTACATTTTTATTTAATAAAAATAACATATGCTCCCATGATAATAAACATACTTTATCTGATAAAGATGATGAATAAATTTGACTAGTTGTATTGGGATAGTGAAAATATGGTGCTACTAATATTGCAAAATCATTTTCCATTCCTCGCCACTTACTTAACGTAGAAATTTTAAAATCTTTTTGATTTTTTGCAGTTCTACTCAATCTAAATGTTTTAGCATCTGCAACCAACGTATAACCATGTTCACTTTTTGCAATTATATCTGCACTATTTCCACGTTCAGTTACCGCTTTTGCTTTTAATCCCATTTCATTAAAACACCTAGCTAATACAATATCAGAAGCTTTAGAATATAACTTTTCTTCAGTAGAACTAGCTTCAATAACTTCTGGAATTGTTCCAATTTCCTTTACAATTCCAATAAAGGTGTTTTTATCTAAATCATTTATATATTTTTCTATTTCACATCCTGCTAATTTAAAATTTTTATTGCCTGATGTTAATGAGAATAAAAAATTTAAAAAACTTTCATATGACTTTTCCATAAATGCAAATAATCCTTTCTTTATATACAAAATACTTCTATAAACAAATCTTAAATGAAAAGATAATATTCATAGCCAATTCAATGTATACTCTATCATATCATAATCAAAAAAAACTATCTTTATATAAGTTTCTTTAATTCATCCATATTATCCTAAATAGAAATAATAATAGTATAAGACTACTTATAAAATATAAATAATAACACCCGAAAGCATAGACAATAATTATTTCACACC
>CABVEG010000030.1 GCA_902497185.1 uncultured Eubacteriales bacterium
GTTTTTTAATAATTGGGCAATATCTGAACAAATATACAAATATTTTATTATAATTTTACTAAAAATTGTTGATTTTAGTATAGCTTTTGTGTTATGATTATAATAAGTATAATTGTATAAGGAAGTGGAGTTTATGAAAAAAATAGAAGCAGTCATTTTAGACTGGTCAGGAACTATTATTGATTACGGCTGTATGGCTACTGAGGAAATATACAGAGATATTTTCAAGGAATTTAATATTGAGCTTACTACAAAGGAAATAAGGGCTAAAATGGGTATTGAAAAGGTAGATCATATCAGAGCAATACTTGAAAGCGAAAGAATTTCAAAGCTATGGCTTAAAAATACGGGTATGGAGCCTAATGAAGGCGATGTAAGAGAGCTTAACAGACATTTTGAGGCTAAAATATTTGACAAACTTGCAAAATACTGTGAACCAAAGGAATATGTAAAGCAGACCATTATAAAATTAAGAGAATCAGGTATAAGAATAGGCTCAACAACAAGCTATTCAACTGAAGTAATGGAATTTTTAACAAAGCTTGCAGATAAAAAGGGTGTAAGTGTGGATTGCTGTATTAATGCCCAACAGGTTAAGGGGCAGGGCAGACCTCACCCTTATATGATATTTAAAAATATGGAAAAAATGGGTGTGAGCTCTGTTCACAATGTAATTAAAGTAGGCGACACAGTAAACGACATTAAAGAAGGCTACAATGCAGGTGTTGTCACAGTAGGTGTTATTGACGGAAGCTCCGAAATAGGTTTATCCCAGTCTGAATTTGAGGCTTTAAGTGAAGAAGATAAAAAAACAGCAAGAAAAAAGGTTGCTGACAAGTTTAAAAAAGCCGGCGCCGACTATATAATGAATGACTTTAGAACACTTCCTTACATAGTATCACAAATTGAAAACAAAAGATAATTGACTAATCCTAAGACTTTTTGTATACTTAATAAAACGAGGTGGGATTAGTATGAAACAAATAAGGCTAAACGCAAGAGGTAAAATAAATATTACTCTTGACGTTATAAGAAAAAGAGAGGACGGCTATCACGACCTTTCAATGATAATGCAGACAGTAAATCTCTGTGACAATATAGTTATCAGCACAACAGACACGGGCAATATAGAAATGACATCAAATTACAGCTGGCTGCCCTGTGACGAAAGAAATCTGGTTTATCGTGCTGCTGCTCTTATGAAAGAAAAATATAATATTAAAGAGGGCTTAAAAATAAATTTGGATAAAAATATACCTGTTGCCGCAGGTATGGCAGGAGGCAGCAGTGATTGTGCCGCCACACTTGTAGGCATAAGAAATATGCTTAAAATAAAGTCATCTGACAAGGAGCTTATGGCTCTTGGCAAAACCTTAGGTGCAGATGTTCCTTACTGTATATTAAGAGGTACGGCACTTGCAGAGGGTATAGGTGAAAAGCTTACACAGCTTCCTCCCTTTCCTGACAGCATACTCCTTATTGCAAAGCCTCCTATTAACGTATCAACTGCCGCCGTCTTTGGCAGCTTTGACTTAAGCAAAGTAGATAAACACCCTGACAATGAAAAAATGATTGAACTTATAAAAAATAAGGATCTACAGGGTATATGCAACAATATGTGCAATGTTCTTGAAAGTGTTACTATTAAAAATTATCCTATTATTGACACCCTTAAAAAGGCTATGATGGATAAAGGCGCTATGGGAGCACTTATGAGCGGCAGCGGTCCTACTGTTTTCGGCTTTTTTGACAATTATGATAAAGCTCTTAATGCCCTTAAATTTATAAGAGCAAAGCATCATATTAAGGAAATTTATATAACTACAGTTTTTAATACAGCTAAATAAAAAAATTTTATTGGACGTGCAACATTTATGAAAAACCGCATAGAATTAAATGTATTCAATTTTGGAGGTAACTTAATATGAGTTGCAACAACAATAATTTTATTTGGATTATCATTATTTTATTCTTCTGTGGCTGTGGAAATAACGGCATAGGCAATTTCTTTGGCTGCGGTAATGACTGCACATGGATTATTATTTTAATCTTACTCTTCTGCTGCTGCGGCAATAACTTCAATCTTTGCGATTCTAAGTGCTAATTTTAAGTGCAGCGGGAAATTAAACCCGCTGCATTTCTTAATTTGCAATATATTTTATTATTTTATCATACCTTCCTCAATGCTAAATGATATTTCTGATTCTATTTCAGAATTTTCATCATAATCAACATTATCATTTGTCTTATCCACACTATCAGAATTTAATTCCTTTTGAATTTCATTAATATACTCTTCTGCCTTTTGAGGATTAGCCTTTGATTTATCAATATCTAAATCAAATAATATATTTGTACCCTTATAATCACTATTTCTTGTGATTAATCCGGTTTTAATATCATAGTTATATGCATTATTATCGTAAAATACATTGTTTAAAACTGCAATATATATTTTTTTGTCTGCAAAATATTCTATATTATCTAATTCAATAATACGATAAAGGACACCATCTATTATATTTTCACTATAACCTCCATTCATTGTATAAATATTATATACCCAAGGTTCAAGTCCTTGTATAAGAGGAGTTACCAAAATTTCATCATCATAAGTCATTTCCTTGCCATTTGTTTTTTCAACAGCCACTACCGCATAGGTTCTTTCAGGGTGTAAATCCCATGATGAAGATTTAAAATTACTTATGTTTTTGCCTGATGTAATATCAATAATTGAAGCCTTATAATCACCTATTGTTTCATTTTGCTGAATAAAATCATCATCTTTGTTATTAAATATTTCTGCAAGTTTATAATCTCCCAGATTATAAGCTATCTGTCCTGCTGACAAATATTTATATGCCGCAAAGGCAGTTGATACACACACTAAAGTAACACAAGCTGCCATTATAATTATTTTCTTTACCATAACAATATTCTCCTTTTCTTTTTGGTGGGAATTTTCAATTTGATTTTTTATATTTTCAAACATTTTATCCTTTGTTTGATTATCAGGATTAATTTTATTCCATGAATTAATTATTTTTTTATTCTTCATTAAAATCACCACCTAACATATTTTTTAAAATTTTCCTTGCCTTATGCAAATAAACACGAATTGTAGAGCTTGGCTTATGTAGTATATTCGCAATTTCATTGCAGCTATAGCCTTCATAATAATACAGATAAACAGCTGTTTTATATTTATGGGGTAAAGACATAACAGCTTCAAGGGTTTCATCTATATTTAATTCCTGCTTAATGTACAAATTATTTTCAAAGTCATCTATATTTTCTCTTTTACTCCATTTAGATTTATAAAAATCCTTACATAAATTAGTTGCTGTAACTATTAACCACGCTTTTTCATGATTAATATTATTAAATTCCTTATTATATGAAATAAGCCTTAAAAAAGTATTTTGAACCATATCCTCCGTATCAGCTTTATTTTTCATATATGCAAAACAAACTCTATAAACCGTATCTACATTTCTGTTATAAATTTCTTCAATTTCTTTGTCCGTACGCAACAAAGATTTTTCCATATTATAACCCCCTTTCAATATTAATACGAATCAACAATCAGAAATGTTTACATTTATTCATATTTTTTATATTATACGTTAAAATTACAATATACAATAAAAAACAGCCTATTTTCAATAAAAATTTGAAAATAAAGCTGTTTTTAATTTATGGTATTTATAGAATTTAAGCGTAGTGATATTTATTTTTATTTTTAACAAAAAGTATAAACGTAACAATAACAGTAAACAATTCAGCTACCGTAACTGCAAGCCATATACCGTTTAGTCCCAATATTATTGGAAGTATAAGCACAACAATGACCTGAAAGAAAAGTGTTCTTAAAAATGAAATTGCAGCAGATATTACACCGTCATTAAGTGCAGTAAAAAATGCTGAACCAAAAACATTAAAGCCGCTTACTAAAAATGACAATGAATATAATCTGAAGCCATGCTTAGTCATTTCAAACAATTCAGCATCATAACCTACAAAAATTTTTGACAAAGGCGAAGCCAATATTACAGCTGAAAATGTTAAAACAACGCCAAATATGCCCACTATTGTTAAACTCTTTTTAAGCAAATTTTTAAGCTCATCATAATTAGCAGCACCATAATGATAACCGACAACAGGAGCACTTCCTATTGAATATCCTATATATATTGCCATAAATATGAAATTAACATACATAATTACACCATAAGCAGCTACACCATCTTCTCCGGCTATTTTCATAAGCTGAAAATTATACAATATATTAACTATAGATGTAGAAAGATTAGTCATAAGCTCAGATGAACCGTTTGTAGAAGCCTTTAATAATACTTTGAAGTTTATATTGGTTTTTGTCAGCTTAAGTATACTGTCATTTTTCCTTGCAAAGTAAAAAATAGGAACAATACCGCCTATAATCTGGCTTGCAGCCGTAGCAAGAGCAGCTCCCGCAACACCCCATTTAAAAATTGCTACAAAAAATGTATCCAGTATTATATTTGTCAATCCTGCCAAAACAGTCATTCCAAGACCTATTTGAGGCTTTTCCGCAGTAACAAAAAAGCTCTGGAACAGATTTTGAAGCATAAAGGCTATTTCCGCTCCTATTATAATTCTGCCATATAATACACAATCCTCTAGCATACCTTCCGTAGCTCCTATAGCTACAGCAATAGGACGAATATATATTAACCCTATAACAGTAAGTATAAAGCCTCCTATAATGGTTGCCAATACTATCATTGTAAAATATTGATTTGCTTTTTGTTTATCACCTTCACCAAGAGTTTTTGAAACAATGGCACTTCCTCCCGTACCAAGCATAAAGCCTATAACACCTATACCCATAGTTACGGGCATAATTAGATTTACAGCAGCAAATGCCGTTTTTCCAACGAAATTAGATACAAATACTCCATCTACAACGCTGTATATTGATGTAAATATCATCATAATAATTGATGGGAGCACAAATTTCAATAATTTTTTATATGAAAAGTGTTCCGATAACTTTATTCTCATTTTTAATTACCTCCAAGTCTGTATTTTGCATATTGAGCAATTACAGGCGCAAGCTCTTTTATTTCCAAGTCTGTTGTGTTTATGCACAAGTCATAGCCTTCCTTATTTCCCCATTTCATATCTGTAAGCAGCTCCTGATGTCTTGCTCTTCCTTTATCCACCTGTTTTATCTTTTTTATTAATTCTTTTTCGGTTAATATTTCCTTATCATTTCCATATTTAAGGCATCTATCTATCTTAGACTGCATATCAGCATATACAAATAAATTTAAAGGGGCATATTCCCTTAATATAACATTTGAGCTTCTTCCTACAATTATACAATTTTCATTAGCTGCAATTTCCTTAATAATTTTTTGCTGTTCAACAAGAATTTTTGTCATATTACGCTGTGCCATAACAGATGCACTTGAAAAAGTACGTCCATATTTTAACGGATAATTATTTAATAATCCTTTTTCAAGAATTTTTTCCACATAGCCTTCGTCCATTTTTTTATTTTCTGCTATAGTACTTATTATTTCTCTGTCATAATAAGCATAGCCTAAAATATCTGCCAATCTTTTGCCAAGCTCTCTTCCACCACTACCAAATTCACGGCTTATTGTAATAATTTTCATAATAAATTCCTCCCTAAAAAAATAGCGCTCGGTTATATACAATAACCGGGCGCACCCGACATCTTACCTTCGATAATATCATTACGATGATATATCCTCCGATGACCTGTTTGATATTTTATTTACTTCCTCCCCAAACAACAGGGAATGTTTTTTCATAAGTTTTAAAAAAACACATCTTTCCTCATCACTTAAACTTGCAAAGGAATTTTTCTCTGCCTCCATTAGTGGGACAACAACTTTTTGCGCAAGCTCTTTTCCTCTTTTTGTTAAAATAATTTGTTTGTTTTTCTTATTATCAAGCTCATGTAAAAGCTGAATGAATCCTTGTCCTTCAAGACTTTTAAGGGCAGAATTAACAGTTTGTTTGCTGTATGACCACACCTGACAAAGCTCCTTTTGGGTATATGCCTTATCATTTTCCCATACAGAATACAGTATCCATAGAGAAGTATCTGACAAATCCCAGCTTTTAGCATAATTGTGATAAATATCATCAATTATTTTATAAATCTTGTTAAATTCTATCATTTGCCTGTTAATATTATCTTCCATATTTCACTCTCCCTTAAAATCCGTTTTCGGACAAAATTCATTATACTATGATTTCGGACTATTGTCAATAGTTTTTATTATTTTTAGTAGGAACAGTCCGCCCTCTGAAATAAAAAAAATCCCCTTAGAAATTTCCTTGGGGATTTTTTATTTGACAAATTTAATTATTCAATATTACTCTGAAAGCTTAGCAGCATTAACCTTTACGCTAGGACCCATAGTAGTTGTAAGAACAACTGACTTTAAATAAGTACCCTTAGCAGCAGCAGGCTTAGCCTTAATAATAGCGCTCATAAGAGTCTGGAAGTTTTCCTGAAGCTTTTCAGCACCGAAAGAAACCTTACCTACAGGAACATGGATAATATTAGTCTTATCAAGTCTGTATTCAATCTTACCTGCCTTAATTTCCTCAATAGCCTTAGCAACATCCATTGTTACAGTACCTGCCTTAGGGTTAGGCATTAAGCCCTTAGGACCTAAAACTCTACCGATTCTACCAACAAGACCCATCATATCAGGTGTAGCAACAACTACATCAAAATCAAACCAGTTTTCCTGCTGAATCTTAGCAACTAAGTCCTCAGCACCTACATAATCTGCACCTGCAGCCTGAGCCTCATCAGCCTTAGCATTCTTAGCAAATACAAGAACTCTTACAGTCTTACCTGTACCGTGAGGGAGAACAACAGCACCTCTAACCTGCTGGTCAGCGTGACGGCTGTCTACACCTAAACGGATGTGAGCTTCAACTGTTTCATCAAACTTAGCTGTGCTAACCTGTGGAATTAAAGCACAAGCCTCTGTTACATCATATAAATTAGCCTTATTAACAAGCTTACTCTTTTCGAGATATTTCTTTCCTCTTTTCACAATAGTTCCTCCTTAAGTGGTAATATCGGGAGTATTCCCTCCCACACATCTAACAACAATTAGTCCTCAACAACAATACCCATACTTCTTGCAGTACCGGCAACCATACTGATAGCAGCATCAATAGAAGCAGCAGTTAAATCCTGCATCTTCATTTCTGCAATCTTCTGAACCTCAGCTCTTGAAATAGTAGCAACCTTAGTCTTGTTAGGAACACCTGAACCTGACTCAATCTTGCAAGCCTTCTTTAAAAGAACAGCAGCAGGAGGAGTCTTAGTAATGAATGTAAAGCTCTTGTCCTGATAAACTGTAATAACAACCGGAATAATAAGACCTGCATCCTTAGCAGTTCTTTCATTGAACTCCTTACAGAAGCCCATAATATTAACACCATGCTGACCTAAAGCAGGACCAACCGGTGGTGCTGGTGTAGCCTTACCAGCAGCAATCTGTAACTTAATAAAACCTTCAACCTTTTTTGCCATTTTAAGGCACCTCCTATAATGTGGTAATTAGCGGGATGGTTTTCCCTCCCACTGAGGATATTATCCTCAATAAAACATCAGTTTACTATACTAATGGCTGAACCTGTGTAAAGTCCAGTTCCATTGGGGTCTCACGACCAAATAAGGAAATTGCAACAGTAACTGTTTTCTTAGTCATATTAATTTCCTTAACAGTACCAACATTGTCTGCAAATGCGCCTGATGTAACAACAACACTGTCACCTACAGCAATATCAATATCAGTAATATCGACGCTTTCAAGACCCATTGCCATAACCTCTGCATCTGTAAGAGGAACGGGCTTACTACCTGGGCCTACGAAGCTAGTAACACCTCTGGTGTTTCTGACAACGTACCATGTATCGTCATTCATTATCATTTTAAGAAGAACATATCCCGGGAATTTTTTTCTCTGAACAGTCTTCTTAACACCATTTTTGATTTCTACTGCCTCTTCAAGGGGTACTGAAATTTCCTGAATGTAATCTTCCAGACCGCCGTTTTCGACAAGTTTTTCAATATTGGTCTTAACTTTATTTTCATAGCCGGAGTAAGTATGAATAACATACCATCTGAGCTGTTTTGAAAGTTCCTCTGACATTGTTATTACCTCACTTCATTAACCTAATAAATTTACTAATGCATTGTAACCAAATTCTACAATGTAGTCAAATCCGATAATAATAGCACCGAAAATTAATGAAATTGCAATAACTGAGAGGGTTTCCTTAATAATTTCGTCCTTGCTTGGCCATATAATACGCTTAAATTCAGCTACATGAACCTTAACCCAAGACGAAAAGTCAAATTTCTTTTTTTCCATTCTGACTTCCCCTTTCATGAGGTAAAATGCAATAAATTCAAACTTGAATTATATACACTTTGGATTACTTAGTTTCTCTGTGTAAAGTATGTGTTCTACAGAACTTACAATACTTCTTAGTTTCCATTCTGTCAGGATGTACTTTCTTGTCCTTCATAGTGTCATAATTTCTCTGCTTACACTCTGTACAAGCTAATGTAATTCTTGTTCTCAAGACTTCCACCTCTTTCTGAATAATTAAATTTTTTGTTTAAATTTGTCTTAATAAATATGTGATTTTTCCACACAAAAAAAAGACGATACGCGTCTTTATCATAGTAACATATAAGTGGGAGTTTTGTCAATAAAAATTTTAATTTTTTTCAAATTTTTAATACAGCATAGGGATTAACCCTATGCTGTCAAAATTATTCATCAATATTTGTTTCATTAATATTTGTTTCATTAATATTGGCTTCATCAATATTTTCACCGTTATCCGCATATTCTTCTTCAATTTTATCCATACTGATAACAGTTACACCCTCATTAAGATTAACAAGTTTAACACCTTGAGTAACTCTGCCTACGGTTGAAATATCCTTAACCTTAATTCTGATAATTACTCCTTCACTGCTTACCATAATAAGCTCTTCTCCGTCATTAACAGCAGCAACACCTGCAACACAGCCTGTCTTGTCAGTTATTTTATAGCTTTTAAGACCCTTGCCGCCTCTTGACTGAATCCTGTAATTATCGGGTTCCGTACACTTACCAAATCCCTTTTCACTTACAAGAAGAACCTTACAGCCATCAGTAATTACATCAGCACCAATGACATAATCATCACCACCTAATGTTATTGCTTTAACGCCTGTAGCACCTCTGCCCATAGGACGTACATCCTTTTCATTAAAGCGGATACCCATACCATTTCTTGTGGCAATTAATATATCATTATTTCCCTTTGTTACAAATACTGAAATAAGCTCATCATTATCTCTCAAATTAAGAGCAATAAGACCGCCCTTTCTTATATTTGAATATAATTCAGCAGGAGTCTTTTTGATGACACCGTTTTTAGTTACCATAACAAGGTATTCATTATCACTGAAATTCTTAACAGGGATAACGGCTGAAATTTCTTCACCCTTTTCAAGCTCAAGGAGATTAACAATAGGAGTACCCTTAGCATTTCTGCCTGCTTCAGGAATTTCCCAAGTTTTCTTTCTATAAACCTTACCCTTATTTGTAAAGAATAAAATATAGCTGTGGTTAGAGCTTATAAAGAGCTTTTTAACTCCATCCTCCTCACGCATTTGAAGACCTATAACACCCTTGCCGCCTCTGTGCTGTGATTTATAGGTGTCAAGAGGTATTCTCTTAACGTAATTTAATTGAGTCATTGTTACAACTGACATATCATCGGAAATAATATCCTCCATATCAATTTCACCCATATCATCTACAAGCCTTGTACGTCTTTCATCACCGTACTTTCTCTTTGTTTCAAGCATTTCTTCCTTGATTACTTCAAAAAGTTTGTTTTCATCAGCAAGAATTGCCTTTAACTCATCAGTGAGAGCAATAAGCTCATTATACTCTGTCTGGAGCTTTTCTCTCTCCATACCTACAAGACTTCTAAATCTCATTTCACAAATGGCATTTACCTGAATTTCAGTAAATCCAAAACGTTCAATAAGTTTTTCCTTAGCTTCTGGAGTAGTACGTGAACCTCTTAATATTGAAATAACTTCGTCAATATTGTCAAGTGCCTTTAAAAAGCCCTCTAAAATATGCATTCTTTCAAGTGCCTTTTTAAGGTCAAACTTAGTTCTTCTTGTAACAACTTCCTCTTGAAATTTAAGGTAATGCATAAGCATTTCCTTAATATTAAGAACCTTTGGAATACCATCAACAATAGCAAGGAAATTAACACTGTAATTTTCCTGCAGCTGTGAATATTTATAAAGATTGTTAAGTACAATTTCAGCAGAGGCATCCTTTTTAACCTCAATTAAAATATGGATACCGTTTCTGTCATTTGTACTGTCCTGAATACCTGAAATACCCTCAATTCTCTTATCCTTTACAAGTTCGGCAATGCCCTCTATCATTTTGGACTTATTTACCTGATAAGGAATTTCAGTAATAAGTATTTCCTCTCTGCCGTTAGGCTTAGTAATAATTTCAGCCTGTGCTCTCAGCTTAATTCTGCCTCTGCCTGTTCTGTAAGCGCTTAATATACCTGCCTTACCAAGTATATTGCCTCCTGTTGGAAAATCAGGACCTTTAATAATTGAGCACAGTTCATCAATATCAGTATCTCTTTTTTCAATAATTCTATTGTCAATAATTTTAACAAGACCATCAATAATCTCTGAAAGATTATGAGGAGGTATATTTGTTGCCATACCTACGGCAATACCGCTTGAACCGTTTACAAGCAAATTTGGTATTCTTGAAGGAAGTACAGTAGGCTCAAGAAAATCACCGTCATAGTTAGGTATAAAATCAACTGTATCCTTGTCAATATCAGCAAGCATTTCAAGAGAAATTTTAGCAAGCCTTGCCTCTGTGTATCTTGCTGCCGCAGCAGGATAGCCGTCAATAGAACCAAAGTTACCGTGACCGTCAACAAGAGGGTATCTCATTGAAAAATCCTGTGCAAGTCTGACTAAAGCGTCATATATTGCTGCATCACCGTGAGGATGATATTTACCCATTGTATCACCGGTAATTCTTGCCGACTTTTTGTGAGCCTTATTAGGAGCAAGTCCCATTTCATTCATAGAATAAAGTATTCTTCTGTGAACAGGCTTTAAACCATCACGGACGTCGGGCAGGGCTCTGGCAACAATAACACTCATTGCATAGTCAATGTAGGAGGATTTCATTGTTTTTGAAATTTCCGCCGTGACTATTTTGTCATATTGTGACTTATTGTTTTCGTCCATTTATA
>CABVEG010000031.1 GCA_902497185.1 uncultured Eubacteriales bacterium
TGATATTAAGCCTGATATGATTACATTTGCAAAGGGTGTTACCTGTGGTTATGTTCAGCTTGGCGGCGTTATTGTAAATGAAAAGGTAGCAAAGTATTTTGAAGAAAATATACTTCAGTGCGGTCTTACATACAGCGGTCATACTTTAGCCTGTGCAGCAGGTGTTGCCTCAGTTGATTATTATATTGAACACAATATATGTGATCATGTAAAGGAAATGGAAAAGATCCTTTCTTCCTTCCTTAACAAAATGGTTGAAAAGCATAAGTGTATCGGTGAGGCAAGATGCATTGGTTTATTTGCGGCACTTGAGGTTGTTAAGGATAAGGAAAAGAGAATACCTATGGTTGAATATGGCGAGCATTCAACTATTATGCCAAGTATAATGGCTGAACTTAAAAAGAGAGGATTTTCAACATTTGGCAGAGAAAATAATATAAATATTTGTCCTCCTCTTATAATTACAGAGGAAGAGCTTAATGAATACCTTCCTATACTTGATGAAGTTCTTACATGGGTTGATGAAACCTATTGTGAATAATGGGAGATGTGGTTATGAATTGGAATTATGAACAACCTGTTTCAATTATATTTGGAAATGGGAGAATAAATGAAATAAGTGATGTTGTTAAAAAGGTGGGCGGAAGTAAAGGACTTCTGGTGTTGCCTGAGTATTTTGTTGAAAACGGTACGGCAGATAAAATAAAAAGCCTTTCAGGAGGCGCAGTAGCAGAGGTTTTTACGGCAGTATCACCTAACCCTGATGTAACAGAGGTAGATAATTGCGCCGATGTCATAAGAAAAAATAACATAGACTTTGTAATTGCTGCCGGAGGCGGCTCAATTATGGATTGTGCAAAGGCAGCAGCGACAATTTCCACTGTAAATGACACAATACGTTCTTATCACGGCACAGGAAAGGAGCTTCCCAAAACTAAACTTCCTCTTATTGCCGTTCCAACAACATCAGGCACAGGCAGTGAAGTAACCTGTGTGGCGGTACTTACAGACAGAGAAAAAGGAAAGAAAGCACCTGTTGTATGTGATAACTTTTTCCCGGATTATGCAGTAATTGATCCGGAGCTTACATATTCCGTGCCTCCTTATATTACTGCAAGCACAGGCTTAGACGTTTTATGTCACGCAATAGAGGGCTTTTGGAGTAAGGGACATCAGCCAATATGTGATGCATGTGCAATTTATAGTGCGGAGCTTGTATTTAAGTATGTATTAAAGGCTTATTATGAGCCTGAAAATGCAGAGGCAAGAGAAAAGATGGCAGAAGCATCTGTTATAGCCGGCTTAGCATTTACTTTGCCTAAGACAACATCATCTCATGCCTGCAGCTTTCCTTTAACCAATATTTATCATATACCTCATGGCGAGGCTTGCGCTTTAACTCTTGATTATTTTGCAAGAATTAATAAGGATGTGGAAAATGGCAGAGTACAGGACTTTGCTCATAAACTTGGTTTTGAAAACGTTGATGCTATGGCTGATAAAATTTTGGAATTAAAAAAGGAAATGGGGCTTAGATGTGATTTAAAGGAATATAATCTGTGTGATGCCCAAATTGATGAGCTGGTTAAAATAAGCAGACATCCTAATTTGCTTAACAATCCCGTTGAAATAACAGATGAAATTCTTTATGATATGTACAACTCAATGAGATAGGAGTGATATTATGAAAATGATTAGAGCTATCATAAGACCTGAAAAAACTGACGATGTACTTAGAGCATTGTTGGAAGAAGGCTTTCCGTCAGTAACAAAGGCTGAAGTTTACGGCAGAGGTAAACAGATGGGTATAAAGGTTGGTGACGTTTTTTATGACGAGTTGCCAAAGGAAATGCTTATAATAGTTGCTGAAGATGAAAATGAAGAAACTATTGTCAATATTATTACGGAAAATGCTAAGACGGGTTCCGGTAATTTTGGTGATGGCAGAATTTTTGTAACCTCTATTGAAAAGGCTTATACCATCAGTTCAATGACAGAGGGATTATAAGGAAGGAATGATATTATGGTTGAAATAATAGCAATAGTTCGTCCTAATAAAACTCAGGCAACTAAAAAGGCCTTAATTGAGGTTGGTTGTCCGGGGTATACCTGTCAAAAGGTTATGGGGAGAGGTAAAAAGCCTCTTAAAACCCATCTTGATGACGGCTCTTTTATTAAGACTCAGTTAATTTCCAAGAGATTTTTTATAATTATAGCTGAGGATGAAAAGGCTGACATTATTGTTAAAAAAATAATGGAAGTAAATAATACGGGAGCGCCTGGAGATGGCAAAATATTTATATCACCGGTTACTAGCACTTACAGTGTCAGAACCGGAAAATTATAAGCAAAGGAGCTTGATTTATTTTTCAAGCTCCTTTTAATTTTTATTAACATTACGAAAGGATGTAATTATTATGGTTAAGAAAAAAGGCAAAGTTTCACCGGAAAAAATTATATCAATATCGGCGGTTGTAATTGTGCTTTTGCTTTGGTGGACTGCTACTCATATGGGCTGGACTAATGATAAACTTATTCCAACACCTGAAAAAACATGGCAGGCATTTGTTGAGGTTGCCTGTGAAGGCTATAAGGGCAACACACTTTTGCAGCACATAGCATCAAGTATGCAAAGATTGTTTATAGCTTTTTTCTGGGCATTTGTCATTGCTACCCCTTTGGGACTTATAAGTGGTTTCAGTACAAAGGTCAGGGCCGCACTAGAGCCTATTATTGAATTTTACAGACCTTTGCCTCCACTTGCATATTATACTCTTTTGACTCTTGCCTTGGGTATAGAGAACGAGTCAAAGATTGCGTTACTTTTTTTAGCCTGCTTTGCGCCGATATATGTATCCTGTGTATCAGCTGTTGCTAAAATTAAACAGGATTATATATTATCAGCCTATACTGTAGGTGCTAACAAAATGCAGGTGTTTTGGTATGTAATTTTCCCTTCCTGCCTGGCAGATATGTTTGTTGGTTTAAGAACTGCAATAGGTGTTGCTTATACTACTCTTGTAGCGGCTGAAATGGTTGCAGCTACATCAGGTATAGGCTGGATGGTTTTAGATGCAGGTAACTGGTTCAGAAATGATATTATATTTGTTGGTATTATTGTTATGGGTATAACAGGATTGTTAATAGATTTTATATTAAAGTTTGTTGAGAAAAAAGTTGTACCTTGGAGCGGTAAGGATTGATAAATATATATTCATTAACTATTTTATTTGAAAAGGAGATTTTAATTATGAAGATGAAAAAATTTTTAGCAGGATTTACAGCAATGGTTTTATGTGTATCAGCTTTTACAGGCTGCGGAGGCTCAGCAACAGCTGAAAGCACAGATGATACGGCAAGTGTAGATAAGGTTATTATCGGCACACAGGAAATGCCTAATGATGAGGGAATAGCAAAGGCACTTAACTATTTCAGTGATGAAATGGGTGTAGAGGTTGAGCTTAAAAAGTTTGACTCCGGCAAGGATGTCAATACAGCTATTGCATCAGGCAGTATTGATTTTGGTTTAATGGGTACTTGTCCGGCATCTTTGGCAATTGCTCAGGATTTAGGTGTTGAATTTATATGGATTCATGAGGTTTTAGGCAGTGTTGAATCTCTTGTTGCCAGAGAAGAAACAGGTATTAAGACAGTAGCAGATTTAAAAGGAAAGAAGGTTGCAGTGCCTTTTGCATCTACTGCCCATTTTTCAGTACTTAAGGCTATTGAGGATGCAGGTATGACAGCTGCTGATGTTCAGCTTCTTGATCTTGCTACAGATAAAATATATGCATCTTATATATGGCAGCCTACTCTTGGTCAGTTAAAAAATCAGACAGTTATTTTAACAAGTGAAGATATGGCAAATAAGGGATATATGACTGCAAATGTTGAGGTTGTCAGAAAGGAATTTGCTGAAGCTCATCCTGATATTGTAGCAGGTTATATAAGAGCATTAAATAAGGCGGTTAAGCTTTACAATGATGATAAAGTATCAGCAGTTTCATCTATTGCAACTTCAATGCAGCTTGAAGAAAGTGATGCTGAATTTCAGATGTCAGGCTCTAAGTGGCTTACAGCAGAAGAGCAGATTGGTGCAGACTACTTAGGTACAAGTTCAGCTAAGGGAGCTGTTGTAAAGAACCTTATGGATACTGCCGAGTTTTTAAAGGATCAGGGCTCTATTCAGGAGGTACCTGAGCAGGCAGTATTTGAAGCTGCAGTTAATCCAAGCTATATTGAGGCAGCTTTAAAGTAATTTTGAAAAGAGGGATTATATGGAAGAACTGTTAAAGAAACAGGATACGGTAGTATCAATAAAAAATGCTTATTTAAAGTATGAAGGTGAAAAGGGCAGTGTAACTGCTCTTGAGAATATAAATCTTGATATTAAAAAAGGTGAATTTATATGTGTTCTTGGTCCGTCAGGCTGCGGTAAATCTACTCTTTTAAAGATTATTGCAGGTTTTCATCAGCCAACTGAGGGTGAAGCTCTTATGGGTGGAACAACACCCATAAAGGGTCCTGATTGGGAGCGTGGAGTTGTTTTTCAGGCACCTACTTTATACCCTTGGATGAATATATATCAGAATGTTGAATTTGGACCAAAAATGAGAAAGGTGCCTAAAAACAAAATTAAGGAAGATGTTGCAAAATATCTTGAGCTTGTGGGCTTAAAGGATTTTTCAAAGCAGAAGCCCTATGAGCTTTCAGGAGGTATGCGACAGAGAGCATCCCTTGCAAGAGTTCTTGTTAATCAGCCTAGTATGATTTTAATGGATGAGCCTTTTGGTGCTCTTGATGCCTTAACAAGGCAGAATATGCAAACACTTGTAAGAGAAATATGGAACAAAACGGGAAATACAATTTTCCTTATAACTCATGATGTAGATGAGGCACTTGCCTTGGCAACAAGAGTTATAGTAATGTCCTCAAGACCGGGAAGAATAGTAAAGGAGTTTAATACTGAATTTACATATGATTTAGGCGGTGCTAATGAAGAGGCTGCAAAGTATTCTTCGGAATATATGCATATTAGAGAAGAAATTCTTAGTATAATTAATGCACAAAATAATGCACTTAAAACAAGTGATGTATAATAGTCGGTGGTGACAATATGGTTGGTAAGGCTGTATTTATGCTTGTTTTATTTATAGCTAACACAATTCAGACCATTACGGGGTTTGCGGGCAATATGCTTGCTATGCCTCCCTCAATGCAGCTTGTAGGCTATGATACATCTAAAATGGTGCTAAATGTTTTTACACTGATTGCCTGCTTGGTAATCTCTTATGAGAACAGGAAGGATATTCAGTGGAAGGTACTATTTAAAATGTGTTTTCTAATGCTTATAGGTATGGCATTTGGTATAAAACTTGTAGAATGTTTTGATTTGAAAATATTGTCTTATGGCTATGGAATTATGATAATTGCCATTGCGCTAAAAAAACTTTTTATAAAAAAAGAAATATCAATTTCGCCAATATTTATGTTTATTGTACTTTTAGGTGCAGGTATTATACACGGAATGTTTGTGTCAGGTGGTGCTTTGCTTGTAATATATGCAGTTTGGGCATTGCCTGACAAAAATAAATTCAGAGCAACCGTTGCACCTGTGTGGGTTGTTTTGGGTATAGCAATGATTTTTTCTCATATAAACAGTGGTATTTATACCCGTGATAATATAATTCTTGCAGCTATAAGTTTAGTTCCGTTAATACTTTCTATAAAACTTGGCAATAGGATATATAATAAAATAAATCAAACTACATTTTTGAAAATTACTTATGTTTTGCTGCTTGTATCAGGTTTGTTTGTGTTTGTTTAATATTAATGTTTATATTTGTGGGAACACTTGCCCCGACCTTTATGGTCGGGGATTTTTTTGATTTAGTGACGGTGGCTAAATGGTGAATTATTTATTTATAATTACATTTATAGAATAAAAATTTAATATACGGGTTGATAATAGTTAAATTTAGTGTTATAATAATTTTAGTTACAATATGACTGCTTAAATATATAACGGCAGACTATTGATAAAACTGTTATTTAAGCTGATTTTAATTCAAAATGAGGAGGAATATTATGAAAAAAGGATTAGTTAGCAGCATTGTAGTTTTAATTTGTGTATTTATTATGGGGATTTATGCAAATGCCGATACGGGAAATGAGCGCACATGGTGTTTTCAGGACACCCTGTTTTCTGATATTGCAAATGGTACTATTACAACAGCAATAACAAAGAATGGTCTTACATTAGGTAATGGTATTGAAATCGATATATTTACAAGCCCTGTCAAAACCTTGTACTTTGAAAGGGCTATATATACAATGGCTAACGGAAGCAGGAACAGCGGATATTTAAAGTTTTCAGTAAACGGTGCAACAGACATACATATTTTGGGAAGGTCAAAGTCTAATGAAGTTGACAGAAATCTCACAATATATTCAACAGCTGACAGTGCAACAGCAACCGTAAAAATGACACCTAAAACTGATGATTATGTATACAAATATCGTGGTGGCGCAGGTGATGTGTACTTATATACGGCAGGTGACGGTGTAAAAATATACAGTATAAGTGCTAAGAACTATAATGTAAATGAATATGCAGCTCTTTCGGAAGGTACAAAGAAGGTATGGGACTTTGTAAATTATAAGGATTATATCGGAATAATTAATGAAAACAAAAATTTGGACAACCTTCAAATTAGGGCTACAGAATCCAACTCTATGAAAATATGGAGTAAAAGCGGTTATAGTAAAAACACTCTTGGCTATTCAAGTCCTACCTATTTGGATTTAAGCGGACGTATCAGATACGAGGGACGATATATAACATTTCCCGTAAACAGAAATTCCGATATATATATTACGGCAAGTTCATCAGATGGAATATCCGACAGAAAGCTTTTTGTATGGAATAAATATTATGGCACACCTAAAATGAGTTTAAGCGGTGATTATATAACGGTAAATGGGGAGATTGAAACCTACAAAATAAGCTACTATGGTGATGGCGAAGATTTTATGCTTGGTTCAGAGGATTCGGGAATAGATATATTTAAAATTTCTGTAGTTCCAAGAGTAAATAAGATTATTAATTATAAAAAGTGGGATATAAGCAATAATAGCAGCTTTTCAACAGGAAGTTATACAAACAGTACAATAGACGGATTAAATATAATAAATGCTACTGTGGAAAACAATGCGGCTACAGGTAATCAAAAGGCAGTCCATATAAAAAGCAGACCCTATAGAGATAGTGCAGGCGGAATGTTAAAGTTTGATGTGTCCGACAGTTCAAATCCCAGAGGAGCAGCTATTAAAAGAACAATAACAATAAAGGCTAAATCCGCTTATGATGAAGAAATGAAGCTTGTACTTATAAGTTCAGATGATTATATTATTGGTGCCACAAATCTTACTACTGATATTAAGGAATATAAGTTTGATTATACAGGCTCATATGACAGCATATATGTATACAGCTACTATCCTAGCAATGCGAAAAGTGCAGGAGCATATATTTACAGCATTGATAACGGCTTTACGGGAAATGTTGGTCCTGAAGATATAAAAAAGACAATAAGTGTTGTTGATGGACAAACATACAGATATTTTATTACCTGTGACAATATAGAGGATATGTCCAGAGTGAGATTTACAATTATATATAATTATAATGCTGTAAGACCAATAAAAATAGGTGAAAATGCAACAATTAAGAGTTCTGTATGGGGTTCAATACTGTATTACGACAGCAATATAACAAACATATCGGAAGAAGACGGTATACTTAGTTTTGATGTAAATAAAACAGATAAGGATTGGTCAGGAATATTGTGCCCTGTTGAATTTAGAGCTTACAGCACGGGTAATACAACAATACAGATACAAACAGAAGTAAAATCATAATAAGAAAGGGGAAACAACTATGAATAAAAAGGCAGTAATAAGAAAAATTGCTATACTTCTTTTGGCGACAATGTTTTCTGAAAGTGTAATGGCAAATACGGAGATAAGCATAACAGAAACACTACCTGAAAGTGTTGAGGAATTGGCAGACGGTGAACACACTGAAGATGCAGTTGAAACTACAACTGATAATGTAACGGGTGATTCAGTGGCTACACCTGCTGCCGTTGAGGAGGAGGAGCCTTTAACGGGTATTACAGATGATGTATTGTCAGGTGATGCTCTGGATTTTGTACTTGATACAGAGGGAATACCTGACTATGCGGTGGCAGTTGCAGAAAGCAGCGGCAGATATTCCGAACTTGATGCAAGTTCAAAGTTTTATTTAAACAGATATATCGGTGTAAGAGAGGACACAATGACAGAGTGTGAAAACAATGGTCTTGGTATATCTGATTCTATACCAATGGCATTATTGATGCAAAGACTTAAAACAGACTACAATAATGCCGTAAATATGGTAATAAGCCGCAAAAGCCAGACCAAAGCTCTTGAAAGCTCTATGGAATACAGAGAAAAAGAGTTTGAAATAGGCTTTATGGCACAGGAAGAATTTAAGCCTGAGCTGGTTGAGCTGCTTATAGACGGTTACAGTACAACTGAGATAATTAACGGCTTTGCAGTTGCACAGTGTTTGGGTACTGATATAAAGAATGTTATTACAAAGGATAAAAGTGTAATTTCAAATAATAAGGCAGCCTTTGAAAGTGTTATTGAAGAGTCAAAAGCAGCTGTTAATATTTTTTCATTAGATATGCTTATATCAGATGAAGATGAGGCAAAAGAAAACACAACGAATAAAAGTATCCAAAGTCTTGCAAATAAGTACAGTGTTAAGGCTGACAGTTTGTCTGACTATATGTCAGAAAATGACCTTACAGCAGAGGATATGGAAACAGAAATTGCTGTAATGAGGGTGGAGCTTGGTATTGATGATGAAATTGAACAGGACAATTTAATAGAAGGAATACAGACTTACAGTGCAGAATCAAGTGAAATAGTTAATGATATTAGAGGTTCCTCAGGTTATAAAGAGGGTCCGTTTAATTTTGCAAAGAGTATAAATGAAAATGTGGATCTGCTTGACGGAACATTGTCTTTAACTGACAATGTGTTTAGTTCATCAGGTATTAACGGTTTGGATCTAAACATAAATCTTCTGTATTTCTCAACAGGAACAACAGGCAAAGATGCTGACAGCAGAATTAATCTTACCGGTAACTGGCAGTTTTCATTTCCTTATTTGTTGTCAAAAATAGGTGGAAGAGTACTTGCAAACAGAGAAAACGGCGATATAAAGTATGTTGAAAAGCCAATGTTTTTAGTTTTATCCGACGGTACAAAATATCCTATAGATGTTAACAATGACAATAGTGAGGATAACAGATATATTACTCATTGCCAAACTGACCATATGTATTTTAACAGAGATTTCAATTCAAAGGGCGGAGATGGTTCCTTTTTTGAAATTACTCATATGGACGGAACAATAGATTATTTTAATATGTACGGCAGATGGATAGCTACAGTAAATCGCTTTGGAAACAGTATAAGAGTTACCGAATACAGCGAGGACAAGACAAATGACTCAAGCTGTCTTAAGATTACGGATACTTTAGGCAAAACCATAAGCATTACAACTACAAAGACATCAAATGGATATGAGCAGAGTATAGTACGTCCTGATAATAATACCATAAAGTATATATATGAAACCATATCCATAACAGGTACAAGTAAAACAAGATTAATTTTAAAAGAAAAGAGGGAAATGAGCGACAACTCAACCACTTTAAGCACAAAATTTGACTATACCTACAGCAACGGCAGCTCTGCAACCAATATGGGAGATTCTGCACATAATATGCTGTTGTCAAAAATTACATATCCAACAGGAATGACAAGCAACTACAAATATATTTGGAATAAATTGTATAGAGCAGAGCCTGTTTTATTTAAAAGAAGTAATGGCTACTATATGCAGGTAAAGTGGAGAGTAGAGGGAATATCACAGCCAAGATTAAGTGAAAAGTGGATCACCGTCAATGGTGTTAGTAAAAATATAGAAAATTATGACTATATGGAAAGAGAATATAACTATTATGACGGCAACAGAATTTTACCGCCTGAGGATTCGGATGCGGAAGATGTTTATATAGGTAAGCAAAAGGACGGCATTGCCTATGAAATTAATTTATCAACTGCAATTAACACAGCCTTTTCCGGTCAGGAAAATGATGTTACAACAGTATACTATAGTCCCGGTGTAAGCGGTTCGGGTTCAAGACATATAGATTATTACTTTGACCAAAATAATAAAATCGTGCGTATGGATTACAGTGATGAAAATGGTATATATTCAACGGTTAGAAACACCTATGACCCTGATACTCTGCATCAGTTATACCCTAAATTAATAACTACCGTTGAAGGAAATTCAACAAAGAAGGAGTACTTTAATTATTATACTGGACTGTATCTGGAGCATATAATAGAGGATAAAAGCGGTAATCAAATAGCCTATGAAAGGACAGATTATGATTACGGAACTTTAGAAGAGGGACATTATTCACTGCCTTTAAAGACTACGGTAAAGAGGAGCAGTACTCAAAGCATAGTCACTCAATACACTCTTTCAAGTGACAGAAAGACAATAGCCTCTGAAAAAACATATTTTTCTGACAGCACAGGCACAACACGTGCACGTACTGACTATACCTACAGCAGCAGTGAACCGGGCAGATTAACACAGCAGAAAAATTATACATCAGGTGCTAATTATGTGACAACATCATATACCTATAACAGTACAACGGCTTCACCTGTTAAGCAGGTATATAATGACGGCACAACAAGCTATGAAACAAACCTTGAGTATGATTCATTGGGACGTATTAAGAAAAGTACTAACCCTAAGGGCTTTACAACAACATACACTTATGATAAAATAGGAAATGTAATAACAGAAGTATTTTCAGGCGGAGGAATCAGTACAACAAAGGCATATGCCTATGACTACAAGGGCAACACAATGACCCTTACAAATGAAAACGGCAAAAAGTTTAAGTACAACTATGACCAAGCAGGAAAACTTACATCTGTTGTAGATTTAACAAATAACAATACTCTTGAAAGCTACACCTATGACACACGAATGCTCCCTGTAACTCAAAAATCAGGAGCCGCCGTTACTACTCTGACCTATGATGCAAGGGACAGAGTAACATCAAAGGTTGTTAAAAATACAGGAGGTACAAAGCTGGCACAGGAAAGCTATACCTATACCTACAATG
>CABVEG010000032.1 GCA_902497185.1 uncultured Eubacteriales bacterium
TATAGTTAAATATTTGTTTGCAATAATTGTAACTTTTTTGGCACTTCAAACAACAAAAAATGTAAAGTATTTATTGGTTGGTTTGGCTGAGCTTGCTATAATTATGATAATATCAAATTTTCTGCTTAGTAAAAATAGACGTGTAGGTTTATGTTTTAATAATTTATTTTTACTTTTATATAACATACAAATGCTTGTGTTATTTTTTGGCAACAGCTTTGTTATGTTGGTTATGCTTGAAAATGTAGGTTCAATAGAAGATTTATCAGGTAAAGCATTTGAATATGGTTTAGGTGTTATATTGCTGTTGATTTTTTCGTTTATTCCAATACAAAAGTTAGAATTATCAAAATTTAAATTGAAGAGCAATAGGTGTTTAACTATTGTATTAGCTTTTGAACTATGTTTTACACTATTTTGGGGAAATACATTCTCACCTGTTTTTGCTGTTTATAGGTTAATTGAACAGAAATATAATTTGGTTAAGCAACAGCAGATTATTGATAATGAAAGTGAGGATTTAACTTCGTTTTTCTATAGAGATAGTATAGGTGACGGAAGGAAAAAAGACGAAAATCTTACAGATACTCCTAATGTTATTTTGATTTTAACAGAGGGACTGTCATCTAATATTGTATTTGATGAACGTAATATAATGCCTAATTTAAGTGAATTAATAAATAAATCATTGAGTTTTACAGGGTATTATAATCATACATTTGCAACGTATCGTGGGATTATTGGTCAGTTGTATTCAGGGTATCAAAATAACAATACAGATATAAATACGTTGGTTTCAATTCAGGATATTTTCAGAAACAATGGCTATAAAACTTCTTTTGTAAATACTGAACCAAACAATGCACAGTTTACGCAGTATTTATATACTTTAGATTTTGATGATACGGTAGGAAATACAGAAACTGTATGTAATGGTATGGCAAATTCAATATCAGATTCAGATGCTTATGAATTGCTTTTTGATACGGCTTTAAAAAATGAAGCTGAGGACTCACCATTTTTCATTTCAATGTATTCATTTGGTACACATGCAAGTTTGGATTCTACTGATGAAAAGTTTGGCAATGGAAAAGATAGAATGTTGAACAAATTTTATAATCTGGATGTCCAATTAGGCAAGTTTATTGAAAAATTTGAAAATAGTGAGCTTTATGATAACACAATTCTTGTATTTACAACAGACCATGCTACTTATGCTGATAATGATTTTACAAATGCATTTCCTGACCACAAAAGAACATTTGTTGAAGCAGATGAAATTCCTTTGTTAATATATCATAATGGTATTGAGGCTGAATCAATTGAAGTAGAAGGAAGAAATACATTAGATTTAGCTCCAACTATTTTGGATTATTTGGATATATCTGCTCCAAATTACTTTTTAGGTAATTCACTTTTCCTGTCAAAACAAGACAGTGCAGTATATGAAACCGTATTTTCATATAGTGATGCATTATATGATTCTGATAATGGTGATTTGACTTTATTTTCAGATGATAAAAAAGATATTATTCAGCCATTAATACAAAAATATTTTATGGCTAAACAACAGGAAACAATGAAATAGTTTTAACCATATATAACTAAAAAATGCTGCCTAATTATTGGGCAGCATTTTTGTCATTTCTTTTTCTATTAGCAATTATTCCACCTATTTTACCGCTTTCCTTAGAAGTTAAGGATTTCCAACCATATTCTTTGACTTTATCAAGAAGCCCAAGTTCATCAGCAATTTCATATTTCATTATATCTTTAGATGTAAGTGCCTTTTCTTTCTTCATTTTATCCCTCCCTCTTTTAAATATATAATTGCCTATACAGCAATAAAATATGCTGTTAAAGAAAGGGAATTATCAATGATTAAAATTTTATAAAATGAAAAATTTATTGTATAATTCACAAAAAATTACAATTAATATATAAATAAAAGAAAGGGTCGACACAAACAAAATAATTTGTACCGACCCAAACTTTAAAAATTTTAATTTTTTACAGATTAGTTGGCTGCTGCTTCAGTAGCATCTTCAACATCAGCTTCACCGTCAGTAGCCTCAGTTTCTTCCTCAGCTGTTTCCTCTTCAGCTGTTTCCTCTTCAGCTGTTTCTTCCTCAACAGCCTCTTCAGTAGTTTCCTCAACTGCTTCTTCAGCTACAGTAGTTTCTTCAACAGCACCGTCTGTTGCGTCTGTTGAACCACAACCCATAAGAGATAAACTCATTACACCTACAACTGCTGCCATCATAACAAATTTCTTCATAATACTTAGTCAATTAGCCTATATGTAATTGACCTTCGCCTCCTTTGAAATAAATAATTTTTGTTACAATTACATTTTATTCCTTTTTTTAGATTTGTCAATATATATTTGTATTTTTTTTAACCCAAATTTTACATAAATTTGACAAGGTGCGAAAATAAATTATTTTTATGTGTTTTTATGTGGAAATTTATTGACTAAAATAATTATAATGATAAAATAAAGTTGTTTATAGTTTTTAATTATTAGGAGGATGTTATGAAATATAGAAATCCCGTGCATAGAGGTTTTTTCCCTGACCCATCAATTATAAGGGTAGGAGAAGATTATTATAGTTAATTCAAGTTTTCAGTATTTTCCTGCAATTCCTATATCCCATTCTAAGGATTTGGTACATTGGGAGCTTATTGGCCATGCTATTACCAAAAGCGAATATTTGGATTTAAGTGAAACTTTGGATTCAAGAGGAATATGGGCACCTGATATATCATATTATAATGGTAAGTTTTACATATTTGCAACATTAAGACATAATTCTCAGGATCCTGATGTCAGTCCTATGAGAAGTCAGCTTGTAATGACAGCAGACAAGGCGGAAGGTCCTTACAGTAAGCCTGTTGTGCTTCCTGTTGATAATATTGACCCCTCACATTTTGTAGATGACGATGGAAAGCATTATATGATTATTGCTCCTGCAATTACTGTTGTGCCTCTTAACGATGAATGCACTGAAATTGCGGGAGAAATAAAACAGGTATGGGCAGGCACTGGTGAAAGATGTTCGGAAGGTCCTCATATACTAAAAAAAGACGGTTGGTATTATGCAATAGTTGCAGAGGGCGGTACAGGCTATGGTCATGGTATTAATATTGCAAGGAGCAGAAACTTATACGGACCTTATGAGGAATGCCCTTACAATCCTGTTTTAAGACAGACAGATCCTAACGCAACTATTCAAAGAAGCGGTCACGGGGATTTGGTGGAAACACAAAAGGGCGAGTGGTGGTGCACATATCTTTGCGGCAGACCTAATGGAGGACATTACACAACTATGGGAAGAGAAACCGCTCTTGACCCGGTAAGGTGGACTAATGACGGGTGGTTTGTAATAAATGACGGAAAACCAAGTGTTGAACAGAATATGCCTGATTTGCCTGTTGAGGAATATGATAAAAATACATATTATGATTTTTCTAAAGGGAAAATTTCACTTGACTGGGAATGGGTCAGAAATCCCGACAATATAAATTGGTCTTTTGAAAATGGATATTTAAAAATAAATGCACAAAAGGGTTGGATGTATAATGTGACAGCTAAAAATATTTTGGTAAGACGTGAACAGGAGCTAAGCTATAATGCTGAAACAAAGGTTATGTTTAATCCTATGGAGAAAGGGCAACAGGCAGGCTTGACCTGTTATTATTCAACAGTAAGCTATATTCGCTTTGGTATATGCAGCGAAGGTATTGAGCTTGTTATTAACAGAAACAATGGAGAGGAAAGAATTACTGTTATAACTGATATATCTTTTAATGAAGTTTATTTAAAAGTGGTTGTAAAGGGTCAGAACAGAACTTTTTATTACAGTCTTGACGGCAATAGCTGGAAAACAGCTGCTACACTTAATAATTGTATTTATTTGTGCGATGAGGGCGTACCGGAGGATAAAAAGCGACATACAGGTACTTTGGTTGGTATATATGCCTTAGGCGGTGACAGTAATAGGGTAATTCCTGCTTATTTCAGTTATTTTAAATATGAGGATTGACTTTAAATACTCCTACATAAAAACAAAGAGGCTTGTATGATAAAATTTTTGTTAGCAAACTAACAAAAAACAAACATTGGTGTTGAAATTTTAAGAGTTTTATATTATAATATACTGTAGAATTTTGTATATTTAAGTAAACAGGTGATATAAAAGGGAGAGTTTTTATGATAAAATACAAAACAGGTGTTGACATTGGTTCAACTACTATTAAGTTAGTTGTTCTTGATGAAAATGATAATATTGTATTTAAAGATTACAGACGTCATCGCTCCAACATACAGGAAACTCTTTTGGGTCTTATTAAGGATGCTAAGGAGTCAATAGGTAATGTTACCTTTTCTGCTATGATAACAGGCAGCGGCGGACTTTCAATATCAGAGTGGATAGGTATACCGTTTATTCAGGAGGTTGTTGCAGTGTCAAATGCCATTGACCATGTGGCGCCACAGACTGATGTTGCTATTGAAATTGGCGGAGAGGATGCCAAAATTATATATTTTGCAGGCGGCATTGAACAGAGAATGAACGGTATCTGTGCCGGAGGTACAGGCTCATTTATTGACCAGATGGCTTCTCTTTTACAGACTGATGCAACAGGTCTTAATGAGTATGCTAAAAATTATAATGTAATTTATCCTATTGCTGCAAGGTGCGGTGTTTTTGCAAAGACAGATATTCAGCCTTTAATTAATGAGGGTGCGGCTAAATCGGATTTAGCAGTTTCCATATTTCAGGCAGTTGTTAATCAGACTATAAGCGGTCTTGCCTGCGGTAAACCCATAAAGGGCAAAGTTGCCTTTTTAGGTGGTCCTTTACATTTCCTTACGGAATTAAAGGCAAGATTTGTTGATGTACTTAATTTAAGTGATGATGAAGTTATTGAAGTAGATAATTCTCATTTGTTTGCTGCAATGGGTAGTGCTCTATCTTCAAATGTTGATGACAGCTTTGATTTTGACACATTAATTAAAAATTTGAGCGGTGAAAAGCATTTAACTATGGAGATCAACAGACTTGATCCGCTGTTCAGCAATGAAGAAGAATATGAAAAGTTTAAGGAAAGACATAATAAGGCTGTTGTTAAAAAGGGTGATCTTGACAGCTATAAGGGAAATGCCTTTTTAGGTATAGACTCTGGTTCAACTACATCAAAATTAGCTCTTATAAGTGATAAGGGTGAGCTTTTATACTCATTTTATGCAGGCAATGAGGGTAATCCCCTTAAATTGATTATGTCAGCGTTAAAGCATATATATGAAATTATGCCTGAAGGCGTTGAAATTAAAAAGGCTTGTGTAACAGGCTATGGAGAGGGTCTTATTAAAGAGGCTCTTATGGTTGATTTAGGTGAAATTGAAACTGTTGCCCACTATAAGGCAGCGGCTTTCTTTGACCCTGAGGTAGATTTCATACTTGACATAGGCGGTCAGGATATGAAGTGTATAAGAATTAAAGACGGTGTAATTGACAGTGTTCTTTTGAATGAAGCCTGTTCCGCAGGCTGTGGTTCATTTATTGAAACCTTTGCAAAAAGCCTTAATTTAAGTGTTCAGGAGTTTGCAAGAGTTGCTTTATTTGCAAAAAGTCCTATTGATCTTGGCTCAAGGTGTACCGTATTTATGAACTCAAGAGTTAAGCAGGCACAAAAGGAGGGTGCAGAGGTAGCTGATATTTCTGCCGGTCTTGCCTATTCCGTAATTAAGAATGCTTTGCAGAAGGTTATTAAAATTACTGATCCTACCGATATGGGTAAGCATATTGTAGTGCAGGGCGGTACCTTCTATAATGAAGCAGTTTTAAGAAGTTTTGAGCTTATATCTACAAGAGATGCTGTTCGTCCTGATATAAGCGGTATAATGGGTGCCTTTGGTGCTGCCGTTATAGCAAGAGATAAATATGTTGAGGGCGAAAATTCTACATTGCTTTCAAGCGAGGAGTTAGATAAACTTAATATAACCACAAGCTTTACAAGGTGTAAGGGCTGTGGTAACAACTGCCTTTTGACTATTAATAAATTCAGCGGCAACAGACGCTTTATTTCAGGCAACAGATGTGAAAGAGGTCTTGGCAAGGATGCATCAACAGGCTGTGTACCTAATCTTTTTGAATATAAGTATAACAGGCTATTTAATTATACACCTATTCCTGAAGATGAGGCTAAAAGAGGTGTTGTAGGTATTCCTAGAGTTCTTAATATGTATGAGGATTATCCTCTTTGGTTTACATTCTTTACGGAGCTTGGCTACAGCGTTAAACTTAGTCCAAAGAGCAGCAGACAGGTTTATGAGCTGGGTATTGAATCTATTCCTAGTGAATCAGCCTGTTATCCTGCAAAGATAGTTCACGGACATATAAAAAGTCTTATTGATGACGGTGTTAAGTTTATTTTCTATCCTTGTGTTGCTTATGAAAATAAGGAAATTCAAGATGCTGATAATAACTACAACTGTCCTATTGTAACAAGCTATCCCGAAAATATTAAAAATAATGTTGAGGAAATAAGAGAATTAAATATTGATTTTAGAAATCCTTTCTTTAGCCTTAATAATGAGGATGTTCTTGTAAGAAGATTACAGGAGGAATTTCCTGATATAGACAGTAAAGAGGTTGAAAGAGCAGCAAGACTTGCTTATAAGGAACAACAGAGTTTCAGGGAAGATATGAGAAAAAAGGGAGAAGAAACCCTTAAATTTATTGAGGATAATGATATGACAGGTATTGTTATAGCAGGACGTCCTTATCATATTGACCCGGAAATAAATCATGGTATTCCTGAAATGATTGTAAGCTATGGAGTAGCAGTCTTTACAGAGGACAGCATTGCACACTTAGGTGTTGACAAGGTGCCAAGACCCCTTAATGTAAGAGATCAATGGGCATATCATTCAAGACTTTATGCTGCTGCAAGCTTTGTGAGGGATAAGAATAATATTGAGCTTATTCAGCTTAACAGCTTTGGCTGTGGTCTTGATGCGGTAACTACTGATGAAGTACACGATATTTTATCTGCTACAGGTAAGGTTTATACTCTTTTAAAAATTGATGAAGTCAGCAATTTGGGCTCAGCCAGAATAAGAATACGTTCGCTTTTTGCAGCACTGGAAGAAAGACGTCAGAAAAACTTTAAGCCTAAAAAGGCAGACAGTAAAAAGGGCAGAGTAATATTTACAAAGGATATGAAAAAAAATCATACTATTCTTATGCCGCAGATGTCACCTATTCATTTTGACATAGCAAAAGAGGCAATGAAAAACTGTGGCTACAATATTGTTCTTATGCCTGCCATTGACAGAGGATGTATTGACATTGGTTTAAAGTATGTTAATAACGATGCCTGTTATCCTGCACTTATAGTTGTAGGACAGCTTTTAAGAGCATTGCAGTCAGGAAAGTATGACCTTAATAATGTATCAGTAATGATAAGCCAGACAGGCGGAGGCTGCAGAGCTACAAACTATATCGGTTTTATAAGACGTGCTCTTAAAAATGCAGGCTTTGAGCATATTCCTGTAATTTCTGTTAATGCCAACGGTCTTGAAAAAAATCCGGGATTTAAAATAACTCCAAAACTTGCAATAGGTCTTTTACAGTCTGTATTATACGGTGATTTGTTTATGAGAGTGCTTTATAAGACAAGACCTTATGAAAAGGTTAAGGGTTCTGCCGAGGCACTTTATGAAAAGTGGAATGAAGTCTGTAAAAAGGCTGTACTAAGAAGAAGTCATACAGAATTTAAGAAAATAGTAAATGCCATAGTTAAGGACTTTGATGAGCTGCCTCTTGATGAAAATATTGTTAAACCAAAGGTTGGAGTAGTTGGCGAAATTCTTGTTAAGTTCCATCCGACAGCAAACAATGATATTGTAACTCTTCTTGAGAAAGAGGGAGCAGAAGCGGTTGTGCCTGACTTAATTAATTTCTTTACTTACAGCTTGCAAAATAACAAGTATAAAGAAATGTATCTTGGTATGAAGCATAGAAATACGATAATTGCCAATGTGGGTATTAAGTTTATAGAAGGCTACAGAAGATGTATGAGCGATGCTCTTGAAGCAAGCAAAAGATTTGAAAGACCTATGGATATTGCTGAACTTGCCGATATGGCTAAGGATATTGTAAGCCTTGGCAATCAGACAGGTGAGGGCTGGTTCTTAACAGCAGAGCTTTTGGAGCTTATACATAGCGGTGTTCTAAATAATATTTGTACACAGCCTTTTGCCTGCCTTCCTAACCACGTAACGGGTAAAGGTGTAATTAAAGAATTAAAGAGAAGAAATAAAAACAGCAATATTGTTGCCATTGACTATGACCCCGGAGCAAGTGAGGTTAATCAGGTCAACAGAATTAAACTTATGTTAAGTGTTGCTGAAAAAAATCTTGCTAAGGAAAGACTGGAGGCTGCAAGTGCTAAAGAGGCATAGAGCTTTGTAAAAAGTGATAAAATTTTCAATTTAATGAGATTGCTTTTGTGCAGTCTCATTTTTTTGATAAAATATTAATTTTTGTGTTGAAATTTATGCTAAAAAGGCTTACAATAATAATATCATTTTCAAAAGTTACGGAGGTTAAGGCTATGAAGGTTTTGTTGACAGGTTGTGGTTTTATTGGTCGAAATATTGCATATGCGTTATCTGATAATAATATTGAGGCAGTAATTCTGGATAATGCCGGCGACATTGAAAATTATAGCTTACCGGGATGTTATTTTTATAAATGTGATATTACAAATCTAGAGGCTGTTTCAGAAATTTTAGAGGAACATAAGGATATTGATATGGTAATTCACTCTGCAATGGTTTCTGCTGTTGCACAGTCAGTTAAGCATCCTCTTGAATTTTATAGTCAGAATGTGGTAGGCTCGTTAAGATTTGTTCATTTGTTAATGGATAGAGGAATAAAGAAAATTATTTTTGCATCCAGTGCCTCTGTATATGATGATGTGCCGGGATTTATGGTAACGGAGCGTTCTCCTTTGAAACCAAGAAGTCCTTTTGGTCGTTCAAAATATATATTTGAAATGATTATGAAAGATTTTTGCAATGCCTATGATATGAAATGTATAAGTTTAAGATATTTTAATCCTGTTGGTATAGATCATTATTTTAATCAGAGAGAATATTCACTTCCAATGAAAACAGGCTCCAATTTACTTGAAATACTCATTAAAATTCTTAATAATGAAGAAAAAACATTTGTTATTAACGGTGATGACTGGATTACAAGAGATGGTACCTGTATAAGAGATTATATACATATAACAGATTTAGCAATGGCTAATGTAAAGGCGGTATTAAATTTTGACCAGGCTTTTGTCAGAGCGGGGGCAGAATATACCAATTATTTGAGTTTAAATGTAGGCAGTGGTGTTGATGTTACAGTTAAGGAATTTTTAATTGCTTTTCAGAATATAACAGGCGAAAAGATAAATACGGTAATTGGTCCAAGACGTATAGGAGATATTGGCGGCAGTTATGCAAATATTCAGCTTGCCAAAAGGACTATAGACTGGGAGCCTCAGTTTAGGGTTGAAGATGCAATTATTGACAGATGTGCATTAAATGATTAACTATTGATTTAGGGGGATATATGAATAAAAGAGCTAACAGAGTTTATTGGCTGTTATTAATAATGATGCTTATACTGGGGTTATCAATGGCAGTTGATGGTATAAGGGCAGAAAAACATAAAAATGAACAACCTCAAAGTGAAACGGCAGAGGCAACAACGGAAATAACCACTGCTGAAACAGTGTCAGAAACAACAAGTATAAGTGAAGAGGATACATCAGAGGTTACTACATTAAGCAGTGAAGAAGTTAAAAAGAAAGTAACGGATTTTTATTCAGGTCAGGTATTTATGGGCGACAGTATTATGTCGGGCTTTGCATCTTATACATTTAACAGTGATGCTCCCGAATGGCTTAATAATGTAGTTTTTCTTACAAAGGTGTCATGGGGCATAAATTCTGCACTTAACGATGATGATGGTCCTTTGTATCATGGCAAGGCACAGAATGTAACCGTATCACTTGCAGAAATAAAGCCAAAGAGAATATTTATGAATCTTGGAATAAATGAAATGAATGGCTTAGGCTCTCCGGGATATTCCGTTGAAAAATTAATAGGCAATTATGGTGCCCTTATAGAAGGAATTAAGAAAGTTGTGCCTGACAGTAATATATATATAATCAATGTAACACCTTGTGCAGAGGAAAAAGAAACAGCAATATTTAATAATGAAGTAATTAGTGAATTCAACAAGGCTTTAGAGGAAAGCTCTAAAACGTGGGGTGTTACATATTTGGATTTAGCCGGTGAATTTGGTGATTCCTTGGCTACAGAATTATCAGGTGATGGCATTCATCACAACAATAAAGCCTACAGTGAAAAATGGGTGCCGTTTTTTGAAAAGGTTGCTTTAAATGAGAGTTAATGAAAAGGGGATATATATGAAAAAAATAGTAAAAATAGTTTCTGTTGCTGCAATTATCAGTCTTTGCAGCGGATGCGGCAACAGTTCGGCAGAAATAGATGTAAGTGCAGTATACAGTGGCATTGCACCAATGTCAGATGATTCTCTTGTGGAAATGAATGATAATTATATTTCAAATTATTATGGCATAGATGTTGCAGACTTGCAGGATTATGTTTTTGCTCAGAGTGATGATCCTACATCAGCAGAAACAATAATTATATTTAAGTGTCAGGATAAAGAAAAGAGAAATACTTATAAAACTGCTATAGAAAATGCTGTTAATCAGAAGTATGATGAGCTTTCAAATTATAATCAGCCTGAAGAGGCTAAGCTTGTCAAGTCATCAAAAATCAATACAAAGGGTGACATTGTTTATCTGGTGATTTCAGATAATTCAAAGGATATGAATAAAATAATAAAGGATTCTATTTCTTAGTGAGGTTTTAAAAGTGGTATTTTCCAGTTTAGAATTTATATTTTTCTTTATGCCTTTAGTAACAATTCCTTATATGTTTTTTAAAAATATAAAGGTTAGGAATTATATACTAATAGCCGCAAGTATTTTATTTTATGCTTTTGGCGAGCCAAGAGCTGTCATATTGATGCTTTTGTCCATAGTTTTTAACTATGGACTTGCTATGTTAATGGAAAAATATAATAAT
>CABVEG010000033.1 GCA_902497185.1 uncultured Eubacteriales bacterium
CTTTTGCATATGCATATTTCAAGCCCTGTGGGATATTTGGAGGAAGGAGAGGTTTTCCCGCATAAAATGGGAAAGGCTACATACAAGTATCTTAAAGAGCTTGCCGAAAAGTATGATGATAAGGTTAATACAGTGAAGGTCAAGGATATTAACGGACACATAAGATTTATACTTGTGGGAGAAATTGAGTATGCTGAAGCAAGTGGTCATTACACAACTGTTTTTACGGTTACGGAAAAAATAACAGTAAAAGTATCTTGGAAAACATTTTTGAATATAATTGATAAAAAATTTGTAAGAGTGCACAGAAGCTATGTGGTGCAGAGAAATTATATTAAAATCATTAAGCCAAATGAAATAATATTGATTTCGGGCAAAAGTGTACCTGTTTCAAAGCAGTATTATAAAGAGCTTGAAAAAATTATTACAACGGAATTTTAACGAAAATAAACCTTGTTTAACAGCAGGGTTTATTTTTTTGCCAAAATTGAATATTCATTCATATAGAATGCTATTCATTCAGCGGTTGAGATTTTTTGTTTATCATATGTTATTATATTTATTAAGAAAATATTAAACTTTACAGCATAGGAACGGAGGTTTTGTTTATGGTAAAAAAATATAAGATTTTTGTTTTTATGTTTGTTTTTATATTATGCGGCTGCAGTGAAAATGAAAATAAAAAGACAATAAGCATTGGCGTAACAGGAAGTCCCGCATCTTATTCCGAGTATTATGAAAAGGGCATAAGAAAGGCTTATGAAGATGTATGTAAGGAGTATGAGGGCAGGGGCTTTGAAATAAATGTGAATTTTTATGATGATAATGACGATTATGAAACCGGGGAGAAAATAACGGCAGGTCTTGTAAATGACGAAAAAACTACTGCAATCATTGCATCTTCATCTGCTGAAATATGCGAAAATCAGGTGTATCAGACAGACAAGGCAGGTAAAATACTTATTTGTCCCCATTGGATGTATGACAATACATTGGAGGAGGGTAATTACAGTCAAGTGTTTTCACTTAATTACAGCAATGAGGATATGGGCGCTGTAATGAAAAATATTGCAAGCGAGCTGCCTGCAAAGAAATGGGCGATTTGTTATTCTGACGATAAAATAAGCAGGGCTGAAATAAAGTGCTTTAATAACGTTGATGATAATATAAATATTGTTGATTATGTTAAGGTAAACAGTCTTATATCAGACTTTAATAAAACAGTTGAAAGGTGGAGGCTTCTTGGGGTTGAGGGTGTAATTCTTATACCATATGAAAATGAGGGCTTTGATTTGCTTTACAGACTAAAGGCTGAAATGCCTGAGCTTTATATAATAAGTGATTCAAGTCTGGACGATGACAATGAGCTTCAGGCGAATAGAAAATATTTTGATAAAGTGTATATTGTTGACAGCTTTTTTGTAACTTCAGAGGAATCAGAAATCTTTGACAATGAGGAATATCTTGATACATGGGAAATTCACGGATATAACGCATTGAGAATGGTTGTGGATACAGCTGTTGAAAACAATTCTGACGACCCTGTGGAAATAGCTGAAATTTTGCATAAAAGCGGATATAAGGGAGAGCTTGAAAGCTATCAATTTGATGAGAAGGGTACTTTAAATTCGGAAAGGTTCAGCTACATTGAGATAGAAAACAGTGTTGTGGCGGAGCATGAAGTATATGTAAAAAAATGAGGAGGTGTGTAAATGGCTGATTTATTCCGCAGGAAAGCTATTGAAAACTACAGAGCGCAGTTTTCAATAGACAGACAAATAAAAAAATTATCTTTTTCAACAATACTCCTTATTTTAATATTTATATTGGGACTGCTTTTTGCAGGCATATGGTTTATATTCGGAAATACCGTAAATACGGTAAATGTAATGGGAATTGTATACCCAACGGCAGGTATTGAAAAAATAACCGCATCAAGATCTGGTATTGTAGCAGAGGTAAGATTAAATTCGGGGGAAGATATTAAGACAGGTGATATTGCTGCAATAATGCCTGATGAAGATATTTTAAACAAAATAGAAGAGGCTGTTTCAAATAATGCAGATGAAAAAGTAATTGAGAAATTGAGGCAGGATTATTTGAACAGCTCGGTTATTGTTTCAAAAACAGACGGAAGGGTGCTTTCAGTATGTAACGATGATACATATGTTCAGACGGGTGATACAATAGTAACTGTTGCCGCAAAGAAAAAGGACAGCAACAACAGACAAATATTGGCGTTTTTGCCTACAAGTAGCAAAAATAATATAAGCAAGGGCTGTGCTGTTCAGGTATCTCCAAATTATGCACCAAGGGAAAAATATGGTTACATAAACGGATATGTTGCGGACATTGGAGAGGACATAATAACAAGGAGTGACGCTGAAAAGGAATTTAATGCTTATAATATTCCCAATATTATTGATGAAAATGAAACATACATAGCCGTATATATAAATCTGCTGCCTGATGAAAATACTCAAAGCGGGCTTAACTGGTCACAAACAAACAGCGGAGGCATTGATGTTGAAACGGGAACATTGTGCAGCAGTTCAATAGTTGTATCGGAACAGCCTCCTTATAAATGGCTTTTGGGAGGTGGCTGATTGTGAAAAGTAAAGTTAATGTACCTCTTGTTCTTCAAATGGAAAATGTTGAATGTGGAGCAGCCTCTCTTGCTATGGTTTTAAGATTTTTTGGCAAGAAAAGCATATCTCTTGAACAGCTAAGGACAGATTGTAACGTATCAAGGGATGGAGTTACCGCTAAGGGAATTAAACGGGCAGCAATAAAAAACGGTTTGGAGTGTAAGGCTTTTAAAGCAACTCCCGAAAGTATTAAAAAGGTTTCTCTGCCTGCTGTTATACACTGGAATATGGGACATTTTGTAGTGCTTTGCGGATATGGCAGAAATTGTTTTTATATTAATGACCCTGCATTTGGGAAATATAAAGTAAGTTATGATGAGTTTGACCGTAGTTTTACAGGGATTGTACTCACATTTGCAAAGTCTGAGGAATTTTTGTCGGATATAGATAAAAACAGTTACAGAGGATTTACATTAAGCGGGATAAAGCCTTTTATTCCCCAAATGATATTTTTATCCTTTGTGCTTATGACGGTTACCGTTCTTAGTATGCTTATGCCGTTTTTTAATTCGGTTTATATAGATAGTATTCTTTTAAACGGGAATGTAGGAAATTTTAGCATACTTATTGCTTCAATGGCTGTGGTTATACTGCTTTCATTTATATCAACGGCTCTTGTATCGAAGCTTAGTTATGAGATAGAAAGAAATATTAATATAAGCTTGAGCATTGGTTTTATGGAAAAAATACTCAGACTGCCTATTGTATTTTTTAGTCAAAGAACTCCGGGAGAGCTTGCAAACAGACAGCTTGGCAGTTTTGATATTGCACAACTTGTTGTGAGATATATAACCCCTGTATTCTTTCAGACATTGCTTATAATTGTATACTGTATAGCTGCATTTATGTTTAATATTTATGTTGCCTTAATAGGTGTGGCAGCAATTATAGTTAATGTTGTTATGACAATTTATGTTTCAGGAAAAATGAGCAGTTTATCAGCTCTTGAGAAAAAAAACACAGGACTTTATCAAAGCTCTCTTGCCTCTGCTGTTGATATGATTGAAACAATTAAGTCCTGTTCCTGTGAAAATGCTATGTTTGCGAGGCTTACAGGAACAGCAGCACTTAATATTGAAGCAAGGGAAAAAGCAGATAAAATAAATGTATATTTATCTGCAATGTTTTATTTTATAAATCTTATAGTTTCGGCATCAATTCTTATTGTGGGAGTTTATGAAATACTAAAGGGTGAATTTTCTGTTGGTACTGCAATAGGCGTACTTGGTATGATTTCAGCTTTTTTAACCCCTGTAGGTTCATTTATAAGTTCAATTTCCACAATATTTAATTTAAAAAGTATTGCGGACAGAACCGATGATACAATGAAGTACAGTGATGAAGATATTTTTCTTTCTGATGATAAAAAGCAGACAAAGACAATGGACGGAAGCGTGAGAGCAGAAAATGTTTGCTTCAAATATGCAAGCTCGGGCGATTATGTTGTTAAAAATATAAGTTTTTCTCTTGAAAAGGGTAAAAGCGTTGCCTTTGTCGGTGGCAGCGGAAGCGGTAAGTCTACAATGGCAAAGCTTATAGGAGGGCTTTACAGCGAAAATGAAGGACAAATTTATTATGGCAATGCTGTTAAAGGAGAGCTTAACAAAGAATATTTTTATTCAAAGATTGCTGTTGTAAGTCAGTCTGTAAAGCTTTATGAGGGGACTGTATTTGATAATATAGCAATGTGGGATAAATCGGTAACCTACGATGAGGTCGTCCTTGCCTGCAAGAAGGCATACATACATAATGAAATTGTTATGCGTAAGGAGGCTTACTATGAAAAAATAACAGAGGGAGGCAAAAATTTTTCGGGAGGACAAAGACAACGCTTTCAAATTGCCGGAGCTGTTGTAAAAAAGCCTGAAATAATTATTCTTGATGAGGCTACAAGTGCTCTTGATGCAGAAACGGAAAAAAAGGTTATGGATAATATAAAATCCCTTGGCATAACCCTTATAATTATTGCTCACAGGCTCAGCACAATAAGAAACTGCGATGAAATACTTGTATTTAAAAACGGTGAAGTTGTTGAGAGGGGAAACCATAATACCCTTAAAGAACAAAAAGGCTTTTATTATGAGCTTGTGTCAAATATGGGAGAGTGATAATTTTGCTTGAAAATGAACTTAACAGGCTTAAACAAAAGCATGATGAAAATATGCAGGCTGCTTATGCAAATATTGTAAGCTCCGGTGAGAAAAACTATAAAAATGAACTTGAAATAATTTTGGACTATTTCGGAATTGATTATAGCTTTGAGGCAGATACATTTGAAAAACAGCTTGAGGAAATGAAAAATAAGTTTGATATAAGCCACAGAATAATAACTCTTAGTGACGGATGGCATAAAGATAGTATGCTTCCATTGTTAGTAAGCGGAAAAGCCGTAGTTCCTGATTTCAGAGGTAAATGCTCATTGTACAGAGGTAATAAGCGCATTGCTATATCTGATAAATATGCAAAGGAATTTGATAATAAGGCACTATGCTTTTACAAGGGCTTTTCAGCCGATAAAATCAGTAGATTGTCACTTATAAAATATATGCTTAAATGTATATCTGTTAAGGAATATGCAGTGTTAATTATTTCAATGATTGCTGTAATGTTGTTTTCTACTGTTATGCCTCAGGCACAGTATTACATATTCAACAATCTTATACCGGCAGGTACAAAAAGTGATATTCTTCCTATAGGCTGTCTTTTGTTTGGCATTATTGTAATCTCTCTTGTAATTTACATATTTAGGGGAATTATTACGGCAAATATACCCCTATGCATAAGTGCAAATTTACAGGGAGCAGTTATTTCAAGACTTTTAAAGCTGAAGGCAGGTTTTTTTACTGAACAGAAAGCAGGAAGCTTAAGTAGCAGTATTATAAAAATATCTGATATTTCAGAAATATTTTCGGGAGATACCATAGCTGCCTTATTGTCCTTTGTGCTTTCAATTATATATGCTTTTGAAATATATATTTATGCAGTGGAATTTATGGGCTATGTATACCTTGCATTTACTGTTGTTCTTATACTTACTGCTGTAAATGCTGTTTTTGTTAACAAATACAGCAGTAATTTTTCTGAAAAAACAAATGAAATGACAGGCTTTGTCTATGAGCTTTTTGGAGGAATGGAAAATGTAAAGCTGAATAATGCAGGTTCGGTTATGTTTAACCGTTGGAGCGGCTTTTATGCTGACAGCATAAAGGCCCAGAAAAAACCTATTATTATTAAATATTATAATGGCATTTATGCTCTTGTTATTTCATTATTTACACTTGTTATATTTAGAACGGGCATAAGAGAACAAGCCTCAGCGGCAGGTTTTATTGCGTTTATGTCACTTTACGGCTTATTTATAGGTTCGGTGGGAGGAATTTCAGCTGTGTTTAATGCCGCTACAAACTTTAATTCGGCATATAACCGCCTTGAAGGCTTTTTTAAAGCTGAAATTGAGAAAACTGAAAAAAAGCAGAGTATTGATAACTTCGACGGAAATGTGGAATTTTCAAATGTTTCTTTTAAATACCCTGACAGCAGCAATTATGTTCTTGAAAATATAAGCTTTAATATAAAAAAGGGACAGGAAATAGGAATAACAGGCAAAAGCGGCTGCGGTAAATCTACTCTTATACGACTTTTACTGGGCTTTGAACAGCCTGAAAAGGGTAGAATATTTATAGACAATAAGGATTTGAATGAAGTAAATTTATCAAGCTATCGAAGAAAATTAGGTGTAGTCCTTCAAAGCTCAAAACTCATTCCGGGGGATATTTTTTCAAATATAACTCTTACAAGTCCCGAATCAACCTATGAGGAAGTAAATAAGGTTGTGGAAATGGTAGGACTTAAAGAGGATATTGAAAGTATGCCTATGGGTTTACATACATTTGTATCTGATGATAATTTGACAATATCGGGAGGACAGAAGCAGAGAATACTTCTGGCAAGAGCAATTCTTGGAAAGCCGTCGCTTCTTATACTTGATGAGGCAACAAATGCTCTTGACAACCTCACTCAGGCATCAATAACAAGGTATATTGACAGTTCAGATGCAACAGCTGTTATAGTGGCACACAGATTATCTACAATAAAAAATTGTGATGACATAATTGTCCTTGACGGCGGAAAAATTGCAGAGCAGGGCTGTTTTAATGAACTGCTTGAAAGAAAGGGTGTGTTTTACGACTTGGTTAAAAATCAAATGTAAAATAAAAAGGAGGAAAATGGTAAATGAATAAAAAATTCAAAAGATTCTTGGCATTTGTAATGACATTTGTAATGCTGCTATCAAGTAATGTGTTTGCAGCAGAAAATGATAATTACATTTATGTACCTGAAATTGATATTGAAGATGAGATTAAAGAGGGTAATTTGTTTTATCTGGCTTCTCCCGAGATAGAAATGGAAGAAAACTCAGATGGTCATTACCTTGTAAGAATAGGCAGAGGCGGAGACGTGTCGCAGGAAGCCTCAGTTGTTGTAAAAATGAGTGATATTACCGCAAAATACGGTAAGGATTACAAGGTATATCTTTATAATGGCGGATTGTTCAATCAAGCCGATAAGGATGCTCTTTCAGTTATGGAAATGATTGAGGGAGAAGATTATACCGAGTTTGAAATCAACGATACGGAAGAGCTTGCACAGGATATTGCAGATGGTGTAATATCAGGCAGTGCAATTTCCGAGGGAATTGCTAAAGGCATTAATGAGGCGGTAGCTGTAAATAAGGCCTCAAAGGGCGAGGATAACAGTGATTATATTGAGGCTGCCGACAGTGCGGAGATTGTTGAGGCTGAGGCATTTTACGATGCTGCTGTTGAAGAAACCGAAACAGAAACTGCCACTGAAAGTGCAGCAGATTCAGATGATTTAAGTACTCTTGCTGGTGCTAAGCAGGCTTTTACAGGCATTGAATCTGACAGAGTAAAGCCAAAGGCGTCAATGGACATTATTGATCAGTTTGCTGAGCTGCAGGCTTATCAAGATGTTGCTGATACTATTTCAGACTCTATGACGGGAGCAACTCTCAAGGTTGACTTTGCAGAGGGCGAAAGTGACAAATATATTGAAATTGTACCAATAGATAATAATGAAAGCGACAGTACAAGGATATTTAATATTACAATAGGCGATCCCGAGGGTGAATATACTGTAAGTGCATATTCTACTGCCGTTGCAAAAATTGTTGATGATGAAGAAAAGGTGATGGCTAAGGTATCACTTGCAGCTTCAATGATAACTCCTGATACAGGTAAGGACTATGCAAGAATTACCGTTACAAGAGAGGGCGGCTTAAATGACCTTGTATCAGTAATGCTTAAAAGCAGAAGTGATACAGCAATGTCAGGCAGGGACTTTTCTCCCGTATCTGCGGAAGTGGTATTTCCTTTCGGTGTAACCGAGAGAACTGTGGATATACCTGTAAATACGGAATATATTACGGAAGAATCAAGGTTTGAGGTTTATATCGATACCCCCGTAAGCTGTGAAATAGGTGATAACAGTGTAACACAGGTTTTGCTTTATCCTTCGACAGGTGATGATGAGGCTGATTCGGGAATAAGCGGCGGTGACCTAGATGATGATAATGGCATAGAAGCCTATATGAATGATTCGGACTATAACCGTAATCAAAGGGTTTATTTCCCGAAGGTTTATACAAACAACAGCTCTACACGATGTGAAGAAAAAAGTAATGGATTTAAGTCAAACTATAACGCTGAAGGTAATTATGGTTGGTATATAAGACCTACGGATAACAGGCATTGGGGAAGAGCTGAGTTTTACTTGAATAATTCCAGCTACACAGGTCCACGATACGATTTGTCAGGTTTTACTTTCAATTATAAAGGAAACTATGCTGCACATCCTTATGATGGTATTGCAAGGGCAGGCTTTAGAACAGTAAGTTTTAGTTACTGGGGTATTGCAAGCTATTCCAATGAGTGGGTTTTTCAAGGCGGATCATCAGGTTGGTCGGAAAGAACAGTATACAGCAATTATCAGGGTGGATTGACCGGTGTTCAGGTTTATGCTGAGGATGGCAACGGCAGCGGAAGAGATATACAGGCACATTTTAGTGATATGTATCCAATTAAGCGACAGTTCAGAATTAGTCTTGCTGCTGCGGATAAGATGTATCTTAGAACAGTAGACGGTAATGGCACTAAGCTTACAGAGGTTCAGCCATCAGCATATATAAGCAATAAAATGTCTAAAAGTCTGGGTATAGATGCTGCTGATACAGATACTCTTGCCTACAGAACATCAGGTGAAAAGTTAACAATTACTGTTGGCAATAATGAGTATTTCAGACTTAAGGGTATTTATGCTGTAAACAGCAATAATCCAAGAGAAACCATAAAAATTGCAGATGCAAACGGCAATAACTCCTGCACATTTACCTTTGATAATACCTTGCTTACAAAGCTTATTAAAAGAGGAAATCAGGAGAGCTGGGATTATGTTACCCTTTCTAACAGAAGTGGCGGCGGCAAATACGGTAACATAACAATCAAGCCTGTTTTTGAGTATATTGACAAAAAGGTTTATGTTGAAAAGAATACACAGTTTGAAAATAAGATCAGCATTGATACATATAATCAACTTGGCTCTTTAAGTGTAAACGGAAAAGAATATACATTAAGTGATGATGAGTTTAATGTTGAAATCAAGCCTAATGACAGTCTTGGAACAAGATTCCATTATGGCGATGAATTTGTTGTAAAGACCAACGCAAAGTATACGGATATTGCAAATGCGGCAGGTATAGGCTACAGAGTGGGTACAAACATAAATACTATGGATGCGACCCGAACCGATAAAAGAAATGCAGAGGCTCAGTATACCTTTACCAGAAGCAATTCAAAGGATGTTTTAAAGAGAAATACAATAGCCTTTTATCCTATTTATACCGAAAAGCAAAACGGACTTACTGTTATGGTCAAAAAGTCTGATGTTGATAACGGCATAATTGACACAAGCTATGGTATTCTTTCCAAGTTTAGCGATAACAGTGTAGATAAAATCATAGATTATCGTGAGGAAAACGGTAAGAAAGTAGAGTATTATCGTTTTGTAGCCTCTAAGGATGTTAATACAGATAATTATTATCAGTACAGTGCAAGAGCTAAAGACGGTTATGCTATAAAATGGTACGACGATGTTGCCAAAGTGACCTACAGCGGCAATAATATGTTTTATAAGCCTATGAGCTTAAGCCAGGAAGATAATGTGCTTATAATAAGTGCAGAAACAGGCGAAAATGTAGTTGTCGCAAGGTTTAAGGGAAAGACTAACTACAAGGTAAATGACATATCAACAGGTATGGCAAGCGACTTTATAATGCCTTTGGAAAATGCAGCTGTAACTGTTGGCGGAGTAGGAGTAATGACCGATGATAAGGGCGAATTTGAAACCTCGTATGCAGGCTTATATATTAATGGTACTTACGTTATTGAAAGAGTTGCTGTTGATAATTCCTTTAATTACGTTGATTATGTTATTAATACTTCAAACAAAAAGGTTGCGATTCCTGCAGAGGAAGAGTATACAGTTGAAACGTTTAAGGAAGCTCCTGTTGTTACCAATCATTACAAAACAGTTGAAGGCTGGCAAGTAACTGCAAAATATGAATCTATTCCTGAGGAAGTAAGAAGTCAAGCCGTAGTAAGAAATGTGAATTACTCTAGATTTACATATTATGGTATTGTCTTTAAGAATGAGTTAGTTGACAGTGTTCCTAAAGACAATGGAGACTATGGACAGCTGTATTATTATCCTGTTACCAAAACTATTATAACAAATGTTGAAACAAGTAAGACATTTGAAATAACAAGAGAAACAAAAAGGGGAACTGTATATACTATTAATATGGGAACTTATATTGCTGAAAACACTAACGAGGGTGCAGGTATAAGCGATGTTAATGTATATGAGGGGGACAGTACTTATCCTGCAGCAGGTGTTATTGATATAAATGATTCAATATATACCTTTAGAGCAAATGTAAGAGAAGCCTCTGACGAGCATATTAAGGAATTGAAGTTTGTAATAGTTGACCCTGTGTCAAAGAGGACAAAGTTTGAAATGCCTGCTCAGTATGAAAGCAGTTCAGGTCAGTGGGTAGCTACCGAAAAAATGAATATTGCCATGAACGGTACATATACAAGCGGAGATACACTGTACGCAGTTGTATCAACTGATAAAAATGTTTCGGGCACGGCAGGTGCTTTAAAGGAATATCTTCCTGTTTATACAGGCTATGACTTTATGCAGGGGGACAGTGCTTATGATACTTATGAGCCACAGAATTTTGACCTGCCAACAAATGGCAGCTTTGGCTCGCTTCCTATGCTGGACAAGCTTGCAACGGGCTTTAATTTCCCATTTGTTTCAATTGCACTTGAAAAGCGTCCCACAGGTGAATACAGAGTTAAGATAGGTGTAAATGTAACGGATATAGTTGATAAAGCGGCGGG
>CABVEG010000034.1 GCA_902497185.1 uncultured Eubacteriales bacterium
TAGTATACTACCTTTCTGACGAAAATAAAATATGTTTTAAATTTATTTGTAATATCCACTAATGTGAATTTTAGAATTTGATAGTCCACTAAAACGAGATGAATAATATCCAGAATATGATACAGTATGAGTTGTTACCCAAGGATCTCCTCCCTGTTTATAAACAACTATTGAATGATAGTAGTCATCATTTGAACCTAATTGAATTATATCACCTGAATCTAAAGCAGCAAAAGTTGAAGAAATACTTCCACTCGGACCTTTTGTTTTGTTATTAAGCAAAAATGTTCTAAGTTGATTTACGCCAGTCCATGAAGAACTTCGATTTGAAGAGTTTTTATAGTACCAATAACTTGAACCAGTTATTCCTGAACTAGAAGATATATATTGTGGGGCACTACTTGCATTTAAAACTTGTGAAGCATAGTTTGTACAATCTCCACCATCGTTAGTGAAATTTGCGTAATTAGGGTTAAATGTATTAAAGTATTTATCTTGGTATTTACGCATATTTGCTCTGTCATTAGAGCTAAAAGATACAAAGGTAGACATTGGACTAACTTCTAGGGTTTGTTCTTTCTCTATTGATACTACATTTTCATTTTTCATTTCTTCAACAAAATCAGCTATATTATTTTCAATACCTTTTAAGTTATATGGCTTGTTAATATTTACAGCTTCACTTGATAATGCATTTTCTGAAACAAGTTGATATTCTGCATTTAAATTTTCTGCATTATTAAACATTTCGGCAGGTATTAAACTTCCTGCGGATAAATCATTTGTCATTGCAGCGACTACAGTTCCTTTAACCTTATCTATATAAATTTTATAGTTTGGAGTTAAATTCGCTTCAATGTCACCATCAATATATGTATAGTGAATTTTTAATAAAACTTGTACTAAGGAATCATCGGTATTATTTAGTTTGCAATCTATAATATCCTTAGAAATAAGTGTTAATTCTCTTCCTAATAAATTTTGTTTAAATGTATTCATTTCTCTTTTATCAGAAATAAAGTTTATAAGATTTATAGCATTTTGATCAATAAATTCATCACAGTATTCTTCGGGATCTGCAAAATCAGAAAAAGAGGTAGTTGCAAATTTAATTGCTAATTCTTCAATCTCGGTAGAAGAAAGAACATCTTGTGATTGTGCATTTATTGGAATAGTGGCAACAAATGATAGTGCAAAAACTAATATTAAAGATAATAATTTTTTCATAGTATTCCTCCTAGTATAATAATTTTATTTGTTCATTTATTTTTTGCTGTTGTAAACTCATCACAACAGCAACCTAAAATTGGCGGACTCATCTCTTCCATAATAAGTCACCAACCTTTAATATCTTACAGTTGAGCTATACTTAACTGTACTTTCAACTACACTTCCACTGCTGTTTAATGCATTGTGAGTAGTTTTAAGTCTGTAGGAATAGCCTTTTGAAACAGAGTAAGTTTCATCTATGGTTGCTGACGAACTTGTTGATGTTTTTTCCCAAGATTTAATGGTCGTCCAAGTTGTGCCTTTTCTTTGAAGTTCTACTTTTACTTTTGCGCTATAGCCGGACTGGGTTTTAGTATATCCATAACAAGCAGCTTTGCCAGACGAGATGGTTAAGTTATAATTTAGATAAACTATTGCTATATTTTTTGGTAATATTTCGGTATACTGATTAATATTAGTATCAATATCTGAAACATTGTACGCAAGTACATTGGTATTAAATAAAGTAACAGTTGCTAAGATTAACACAAATTTTTTCATAATAAAAATCCTCCTTTTATGGCTTTCTATATATTAAAACCTTAAAAAAAGGATTTTGCGACAAAAATTTTTTATTTTTTTGAAAAATTTTTTATTCTAGGTTTTTAGCTATGGTTATAAGGGTTTCTTCATCTATATTGCCGTCAATCATATATAGACTATCATTGTTTATCCAACATAATGCTATGACATTGTGTTTAATACTTAAAAAAGCTTTATTTCCGTTTATGTCAACATATTTTGTTTTGGCATTTTCAGTATCTACACTCCATGATTCAGGTATAATACTTTTGGCAATACTAAAATAATATTCTTTATATTTATATGTTATAACGTAATTAGAATCAGTATATTCAATGCTGTCAACTTCAAAATTATCGGGAATATAGTCAACAATAACTTCATATTTAATTTCTTTTTTGTTATTATCAGAGACATTACCTAAATAATATTCCTCATCATATATTTTATCGTCTGAACGAAATTCAGTGTCTGTTTTATTTATATTCATAAAATAATTCAAGAATTTAAGTCTGTCAGCACCAACAGAAATAGCAGCTGAAAGTGAAATAACCATAACTATAACAGCAACAAGCAAAATACGTTTATTAATTTTGTGATATTTAATTTTTTCGGCAGTGTGCTTTTCTAATGAAAGTATTTTATTTATTTTTTTAATATGCTTATCTGAAAACACAATTTCATCATCATTGATACTTGCATCAATTTCATCAAACATTTCATTAACTGCATCACTTGCAACAGAATCTATAAGGGCATCAATAGTATTGTCAAAAACTTTTTTGTCTTTTTCATTCATACTAATTATCCTCCTTATCAAGTGCTTTAATAAGCTGTGCCCTTGCCCTTTCAATTCTCTTTTGCACCGCTTTAGGCTTTATGTCAAGAATTTCAGCTATTTCATTTACAGACAATCCCTGTTCGATATGTAGGAGCAGAGGTATCTGATAAATCGGTTTTAGAGCTTTAATATGTATTTTAAGTCTGTCTATTGTTTCCTTGTCAATTATTATACGAGCTATATCGTATTTAGGGTCAACTGTATAGTTATTATCAAGAACAATCGTTTTATTTTTGTTATTGTTGTAAATATCTATAGCTGTATTTTTTGTGATTATTCCTATAAAATTTCTTGTTTTATTTTTTTCGTTTTCATCTATTTTATCCAGATTATTTATGATTTTTATAAAGGCTTGCTGTACAGCATCCTCAGCAAAAGCATTGTCCTTTAAAATTGTGTAGGCAACTTTAAACATAAATTTTGAATATTTGTTATAAATTTTTTCCGCAAACATTGTTTCTTCATTTGTATTAAGGATCAAAAAAAACATATTAACTCCTTGTTTTAGTTATATGTATAACAATTATGTATTTACAAAATGCATTTACATTCTTATCAATTATACAATAAAGAAACAAAAAGTGCAAGTATCCACAGGATTAAAATACTAGATTTTACTGATTTAAAAATTCTTTGAAAACTTTTATTGTATTTTCATTATATTCTTTGGGCATAGGAACAAAACTTAAATAACATTCTCTGTCCTGATAAAGGCTATATTTATTTAAAATAGCAGAATTTTGAAGTTTTATTGCCATAGGCTTAGTCTGATTAGAATAAGGGTCAAGGGCATATTCTACAAGTCCCATTGCATCGTATTCCTTTATTTCTTCATCAGTGAGATAGTCACTTAAAGGAGCAACATACTCTGATGAAATAAATACATCAGTATCCTCCTTATCTCCTAGGAGAATATTAAACTGAGAGGCATATATATAGGTATTAAACTTTTCGTTAAGCTGCGCCTCAATCATAACATCATCACTGTCATTATAAAAGCTCTGAATGTCAACAGTGTATTCCTTGCCATCAAGGTTAAATTTATTATTAAGCTCATTAATCATACTTTCATTATCTGCTATTGATATAAACTGGTCATACATAGCTATACCGCAGAAAAGGTCAGGGTGCGGCTTAACAAATATCGCATAAATTACGGATATACCAACAAAAATAAGAAATATTATCATAAATATTCTAAGCCTGTAATATTCCCATATATGTTCAATTTTCCCTTTTGTATCAAGTTCCTTAAATGTCATATTATTCCTCCACTTTATATGATGCTACCTTTAATATTGCTCTGGGAAGAGCGTCTTTTGCTGTGCCCCATGGGACATCTTTGTAATTGTGGTCAAACTTATTTGTAAAATGGTCAACCTCTTTTTCAAGACGTTTCATATTTTCAAGCTGAACAGGCACAACAATATCTATAAATTCATCATAATCTCTGCCGCTAAGCTTTTTTGACGCCATATCTATAAGCATTCCAAAATGTTCAAGACAAAAGCCTTTAGAGGCTTTTACCTTCTCCTTCATATCGTTATCTTTTTTCCACATATAGAAAAATGTATCAAAATATCTGTCAAAGTTTGTCTTAATTCTGTTGCAAATATAACAGGATTCTGATATATTATTAAGATAGGGTGTAACCTTGTTTTCACCTTTTGAAGTCTTTGAAAACAAGCCTTTCTTCTCACCGGACTTAAGGTCAGCGCAAAGCTTTTCAAGATCATTGTTTATCTTTTGGATATGAGTTTGAAGCATTAAAGCAACACCAAGTCTGTTTTGCTCCTTATACATCATATCATAATGTTTGCTGCAAAAACCTGTTTTGTTGGTTTCCATACGTATATCGTCCTCCATATAGGAAGCACCAAGCATATAGTCAATGGCATCTTTTTCAAGTTTATTATACATATTGCAGAAAGGACATTCTCCCCCTTCTTCAAAGCCTTCATTTACGGGAATTGTATAAATTTGTTCTTTCATTTTTATCACCTCTTATTGAGATTATACCATTAATGAAAGAAAATTGAAAGGAAAATAGTATGAAATACACAGAATTTAATAATACATTAATAATTGAAGATGTAACCTCTTTTAATATTGAAGAAATACTGGAATGTGGACAGTGTTTCAGATTTGAGAAAACGGGTGAGTTGGAATATAAAATCGTAGCCTGCGGTAAAGTGCTGAATATTAAACAAAAAGAAAATAAAGTTGAATTTTATCCTTGTACAACATATGATTATGAAAATATATGGAAAAATTATTTTGATATGGATACCGATTATGAAAAAATCAAATATGAGGTTTCAAAAAATGATGATATAATGAAAAAAGCAGTGGAATATGCCGGAGGTATAAGACTTTTAAATCAGGAGCCTTATGAATGCCTTTTGAGTTTTATAATTTCACAGAATAACAATATTCCAAGAATTAAAGGTATTATAAGCAGAATGTCTGAAAAATATGGTAAAAGCTGTGATGGAGAATATTTGTTTCCAACCCTTGAGGAGCTTAATACAGCAAGTGAAGAGGATTTGTTTGAGCTTAGAATGGGTTTCAGAGCAAAGTACATAAGAGATTGTCTTGACAAGCTTAAATCTGGAGAAGTAAACTTAAATATAATAAATGAACTTACTACATCTGAACTTCTTGAAATGCTTTTAAAAATAAAGGGCGTAGGGCAGAAGGTAGCAGATTGTACAATGCTTTTTTCAATGGGCAGGAGAGAAGTTTTTCCTACTGACGTATGGGTTAAAAGAGTGATGGAGCATTTGTATTTTAATGGTCAGGAAACCAACATAAAAGATATTCATATATTTGCAAAAGATAAATGGGGCGATCTTGCAGGCTATGCACAGCAATATTTATTTTATTACGCAAGAAGCCTTAAAATAGGAACGGAGAAGAGGAAGAAATAATGTTTGGAACAATAGTAAACGTAGTGGCAATAGTATTGGGAACAATTGCAGGGTTAATAATAAAGGGAGGATTTAATAAAAGATTGCAGGAAATAACTACCCAGGCAACAGGACTTGCTGTTTTATTTGTAGGTGCATCAAGCGCCTTTACCAGAATGCTGAACGAGCCCTGTAATTCCGTGCTCTTTGTAATAAGTCTTGTTATTGGCGGTCTTGTAGGAACAATAATTGATATTGAAAGTAAAATGAAGAATGTAGGTGACTGGATAGAAAGTAAGTGTAAGGGCGGCGAAGGCTCTGTATCAAAGTCTTTTGTTGCCGCAAGTATTTTATATTGTACCGGTACAATGGCTATCATTGGTTCAATTGACAGTGGTATATATCATAATTATACTATTCTTTTTACAAAAAGCGTGCTTGATGGTGTTTATGCCATAATTTTTGCTTCAACAATGGGATTTGGTGTTATTTTCTCAGCTGTTTCAGTATTTTTGTATCAGGGTGCAATTACTCTGCTTGCAGGCTTTGTTGAACCCTATCTGACAGGTGATATTATGAGAGAAATATCTCTTGTAGGTGGCATTTTAATTACAGGTCTTGGTATAGATATGCTTGGTATGAGAAAAATAAATGTGGCTAATCTTCTGCCCGCTGTTGTTGTGCCCGTGATTTATTATGCTGCTGTTTATTTAATTAGATAAATGAATTATCAGGAAGGTATTTGCTTATTGTCATCAGCATCAACCAATTTTTTAATTACTTAGATATTATCACAGATAAATCATAAAAAATCCTTTCAAAAAATTCCTTGTATATTGACTTTATATTACAAGTGTGTTACAATTAAAACAAGAAGATAAAACTTCTAAATTCAGAAAGGATGGTATTATAAAATGAATGAAGTTTTAAAGAAATTAAGTGCAATTGGTATTGTTCCTGTTGTTGTAATTAATGATGCAGATAAGGCAGTGCCTTTAGCTAAGGCTTTAGTTGAAGGTGGTATTCCATGTGCTGAAGTTACATTCAGAACTGAGGCTGCTGAGGAAGCTATCAGAAGAATGTCACAGGAGGTTCCTGAATTAATCGTTGGTGCCGGTACAGTATTAACTAAGGAGCAGGCTGACAGAGCTGTAGCTGCAGGTTCTAAGTTCTTAGTATCTCCAGGTTTAGATCCTGAGCTTATTGCTTACTGCCAGGAAAAGAATTACCCACCATTTACTCCCGGTACAGCTAATCCTTCTGACCTTAATCATGCTGTTAAGCTTGGTCTTGAGGTTGTTAAGTTCTTCCCTGCTGAGGCTGCCGGCGGATTAAAAATGATTAAGTCTATGGCTGCTGCTTTTACTCAGCTTAAATTTATGCCAACAGGCGGTATTAATGCTAACAACTTAAACAGCTACTTAGAGTATAATAAGATTATCTGCTGCGGTGGTAGCTGGATGGTACCGGGTAAGTTAATTGATGAAGGTAAGTTTGATGAAATCGTTGCTCTTTGTAAGGAAGCTGTTGCTACAATGCTCGGTCTTGAAATGGTACATGTTGGTATCAATACTGAGGACGAAGCTACTGCTATGGCTCTTGCTGAGAGATTTAATAAGTTATTTAACTTCCCAATTGACAACCACAATTCAGCTGTATTTGCATCTAAGGGTATTGAAGTTAGAAAGCAGATGTTCTTAGGCAAGAATGGTCATATCGCTATTGCTACTAACTATATTGACAGAGCTATCAATTACATTGAGGCTATGGGCGGCGAATTTGATTATGAAACTGCTGTTGAAAAGAATGGCAAGATTACTTCTATTTACTTAAAGGAAGAGTTCGGCGGATTTGCTGTTCATCTTGTTCAGAAATAATACTTAATTAATTTATTTATTCCCTGTTGAATAAGCATTAGCTTGTTCAACAGGGATTTTTTTAATTAAAAAATAAATTTGTTGATGACAACTTATATAAATTTATTAATATGTTAATTTATATTGTGAATTTGCTTATGAAAAATATTAATAAAAAACTTAATAGCTAAGTACTATTTTAATTTTAGTACTTGACAATACATAGTAGTTGATGTAAACTAATAGTAGAAGGGAGGAATTGTATGAATGTGCAATTTAAAAAAGGAGTTCTGGAGCTTATAGTCCTTCTTTCTGTTGTAAAAAAGGATATGTACGGCTATGAACTCGTAGCGGAGGTGTCTAAGGTTGTAGATGTAAATGAAGGGACAATATATCCTTTGCTAAAAAGACTTACTAACGAGCACTACTTTGAAACTTATCTTAAGGAATCAACGGAAGGACCACCCAGAAAATATTATCATTTAACCGCAGGAGGAAAAATATATACAAATAATCTTAAAAAGGAATGGCTTGAATTTTTTGGAAGTGTATATGAATTTATAAAGGAGAGTGACATTGATGAATAAAAAAGATTTAATAAATTATCTTGAAAACAGACTTTCTGTACTTAATAAGGCAGAAAGGGATGATATTATTAATGAATACATACAGCATATAGACAATAAGCTTAAAGAAGGCTTGACAGAGAAAGAAGCCGTTGAAACTCTTGGCAATATTGAGGATATGGTAAGAGAAACGCTTTCAGCTTATAATGTTGACCCTGATTATGACAGCAAGGAGGAAAGCGAAATTAATAATGTTGTGACAGGAGTTTTCAGCAAATTTGTAGGAATAATCAAGGGTATAGGTGATTATATTCTTGGGCAAAAAGCTGTAACCCTGCTTAAACTTGTTATTAAGACAGTAATTCTTTTCTTTGTGCTTTGGATTTGTTTTATGATAGGTTTTGGAATAGCTACGGTCTTTGCTGATATGGTCAGTGGCGTTATTGGTGCTTGGGACTTTGTCAGATTTGTTGTCAGATTTCTTTATATTGTTATAGCCTTGCCAACTGTTGTCTATATTTTTATAAGATTTTTAGCCTTTAATATTTATGGCGGCAAAGAAAAATTTGAAAACAGTAAAGTTGAAGAAAATATAAAAAATAAGGCAGTGGAAATAAAGGAAACAATAAATGTTAAAAGAAACAATAAGGCAAAAAAATCATTTGAATTTAATACTAATTACAGCTTAACTAATATATTGAAAGAAATTTGGAATTTTGCTTTTAAGGCATTTATAATTATGTGTAAGGTATTTTTGATTATGTGTCTTATACCTTGTGCAATTACCCTTGTGTTTACCATTATCGCTTTTGGTGGTCTGTTAATATTTACAATTATGGGCTATCCTTTAGTCGGTGCTACAATAGGCTGTCTTGGTTTTAATATGGCAGGCGTATCATTGTTAATTATTATAATAAAACTTGCATTTTTTGATAAAAAAGGGGTGATAAATAATGAAGAAGTTTTATAAAATTACAATATCCTGTCTTATTACAGGACTTGTGCTTATGGGTGTAGGTGCAGCTACAGTAGTATGTGAGATTAATGGCTTTGAATATTTGGGAGAAAAACATACACAGAATAGCGAACTGGTTACAGATAGTAAAGAAGTAGAACTTCCTGATAATATTGCAAAAATCTATTATGACGGCTATTCATTTAAAGTGGAGGTAGACGAGAATCTTCAAGGAAATAAAGCTGTTTTGTATTCATTCCACCAGAAAGATGAAGAGGTATGGTCAAACTTTGTTGTTCATGATAATTGGTATTTATATAATACATATACTGAAAATTATTCAAAATACCCTGTCAATTATATTGAGTTGGGTTATGGCTCTGAATATACTAATGCAGGAAGTGAGTTAGGACAATTAAAAGAAGTATTTTCAGATTTCAAAAACAAGAAAATATATTCATATAGTGATCGTGTTGCACCTACTTTTAAACTTAAGGTATCTAAAGATGCCTATGAAAGAATAGAAAAAAGTCCTGAAGGCTACTATGTTATTTCATACACAAACTATATGGAAGAAATGAAAGAAAAAAATGAAAATCAGGAAAATATCAGTGAACAAAATGAATTTTCTGATAATGAGGACACATATGAATCCTATGAAGAATAAATATTAATAAGGCATTAATATGTAGTGATAAGTGGGTTTGAAAACAAATTGGCTTAACATTTCACAAATAGTTTTGCAATAAAAGCAGTGTACATCGTAAGAAATGGATATACACTGCTTTTTTGCCCTATTGTACAGTAGAGCTTATTTTGATGGTATGAATAAAATTATTGCTTTTGTTTGAGTTAAATAAAATATTAACCTTAATTGCTGTATTATAAAAGCTCTTTGCAAAAAGTGCAAAGGTATATTACATATACTTACAATTCAAATTTTAATGCCGTAGAACAAGTCATTAAATAATAATTATTTTGATTAAATTGAAATGTTCCTGCCTGCGTCATATGTACCTTTCTTGTATGCGCCACAAAAGAACGTGGATTAATTTGATTGATAAATGTAACCATAATTGGATAACGTTTTTGCATATTTGATAAAGATGCAAAAAATATTTTCTCAAATAGTCCTGAACCACGAAAAGCCTTATCAATGCAAACAGGTCCATATTGATAACTATTTTCTGCTGTAATTGTTTCTCCTTCAAGCGCAAAGTTGGGGAGCTGTTCAATCATATAAGAAAAAAGCGGCCATTCTTTCCAAAAGTCCCATGATGCAGCCATTGCAAAAGCTAAAATCTTACCATTTTCCTTTGCGACAGTAACACCGTTTTCTTTTGTAATAAGTTTTGCTAATTGTTCCTCTGTAATATTAGTTGTAACAAAACCATCTGTTTTATCCTTCACATAATTGATATGATTTGCTTTTAACAAATCAAGTATACCATTAATATCTTTTAAATCTGCCTGTTGAATTAACATATTTATCCCTCCAATATTATATTTACAAGTGCTTGAATGTGAAGCTGCATGGTATCTAAAACAGGTACAGATGCCTTCTTATCCTTAAATAACAAGGGGAGTTCTGTACATCCCAAAATAACAGCTTCAATGTTTTGTTCCTTTATCATTTTTTCAGTGATGTGCATAAACTGACGGACTGTTTTTTCTTTTACTATTCCTAATTCCAATTCATTTAAAATACAATTTGCAATATAGATTCTATCCGTTGTTGATGGAATAACCACATCTATTCCCGCTCCTAAAAAAGGATTCTTAAAATAATTATCCTCCATTGTAGGAATTGTTCCAAGCAAACCTACTTTTTTGAAATTTTGTTGCTTTGCCTCTAAACAGGTGGTTTCCACAATGCTTACAAGTGGAATAGGAGATTGTTTTTTAAGCTCATTAAAAACCATGTGACCTGTATTGCAAGCCAAAGCTCCTACCTCTGCCCCTGCCGCATAAAGATTGCGAATCCCTCCCAGTAAATATTCTGTCAGACCATCCCTGTCATTTTGAGAGCTCATACGAATTACTTCAAAGCTGCTCAAGCTTTCTATTACAAGAGGTGGAAAAAATGCTTTGTTCAATCTTTTTTGAACACCATAAACAATTCCTTTATAATATGGAATAGTAGCCTCAGGTCCAACACCACCAATAAGGCCTAATTTTTTCATTCGTTTTTC
>CABVEG010000035.1 GCA_902497185.1 uncultured Eubacteriales bacterium
AACCTGCCCAAGCACCTCTGCAATAGCCTTGCTGTTGCCATTTTCAATATAACCGTTTTTTATTATTTGCTTTGTTTCCGCAACAAGACGAGCTATTCGTCCTTTATCAGTAAAGTTTTGTGATATTATTCTTTTAAATATATCAAGAGTTTTTTCAAAGTTTTCTCTTAATGACTTCATTCTGAAAACCATTACCGGACGGTATTCAAAATCTCTTTGCAGAGTTGTAACCTCAATGCCAAACCCTCCGGTATAATAATCAATATCATTAGAAAGAGCCTCATCATAAATATCTGCAACTGCTTTAAAAATACTTAAGGCTTTAACATTCTCAAATTCTGATACATCAAAATAAATATCAGCATAAACTATATCTCCGTTTTCAAGAGGTACATAAATATTGTCATTATCCCTGTCAAATCTCAGCTTAAAACTTTCCTTTGAAATATCACTGACCTTAGTTGACATAAGTTTTTTTACTTCTTCGGGGCTATCCTCCTGTGCCTGATAGCTTATTAAGGATTCATTGTTTTTTTCTGTTACAGCCTTTTCATTTTCAACTGCATTTTTATCTGCAATTAATATTGAATAGCACCCCTTATCCACAAAATATTCCTTAACAAGTGCCTTTATATCCACATTTTTAAGGTTTTCAAATATTTTGCTTATCTTTACAGGCTCAAAATCCTCCCTTCCCTTTAAAAAATTATTTAATACAAGAAGTCCGTAAAAAAGCCCCTTTGGCTTATATCCGAAATCCTCCTCCTTAAAGAAGAATTTAATACTGTTTATAACCCCTTTGAGTTTGTAATCATCTACACCATTTAAGGCTATATCTTTAAAGGTTTCATTTAAAACCTTTCTGAAATTTTCAATGTTTGTTTCATCGGAATTTTCAACAGTAATTTCCATAACTGTTGATAATCCGCTGTCATCAAAATCACAGCTTACTTTATCTCCAAGACCTGCATTTAATAAAGCCTCCTTAATATTGCCTCCCTCTGTATAGCACCAAAGAGTAGAAAGTATACCAAGCATTGTACACTTTACTATGTCATTGCTTGAGCCTGTATTAAAAGCAGCAGTCAATATATTCTTTCCTGTAGTATTATACTTTAACTCAAATTCTAACTTATCCTTACATATAACATCATAAGTCTTTTTTCTCTCCCTATATTCAAAGTCACATAAAAACTCATTATCCAAAATATTCAGATATTCATTAATATCAATATCGCCATATAAATAAATAACTGCATTAGATGGATGATAATGCTCTTTATGAAATTCCAAGAACTCCTCATAGCTTAAGTCAGTTATGCAATCAGGATTTCCTCCTGCATCATTAGCATAGCCACAGCCCTCATACATTTTTTTATTAAGCATTTCAGAAAGAACAACGGCAGGGTCAGAATATACACCCTTCATTTCATTAAGAACAATGCCATTATAGCTTTCTCCATCACTATTCCAACCCTCTTGTCTGAAAATACCCTCATTAGTATACATCAATGGTCTAAAAACAGCATCACAATAAACCCTCATAAGAGTTTTAAAGTCCGCCTCATTTGTACTGCCTATGGGATAAACAGTTTTATCCCTATAGGTCATTGCATTCAAATAAGTATGAATTGAGCCTTTGTCCAAAATATTAAAAGGGTCCTTTACACGGTAATTTTCAGAGCCGCATAAAACACTGTGCTCCACAATATGAGGTATACCCTTGTCATTATCGGGCAAGGTATTAAAGCCTATTGTAAAAACTCTGTCCTTATCATCATTTTCAATATATATAAGCTTGCAGCCTGAGCTGTGGTCATAAACATAGGCTGTACCTATATTCTCTATATTTTCGCTTTTGCTTAATTTAAACATATTATCACCTTTATAAAATATGGGCAGGTATTTGTCCTGCCCAATAATTTATTATGCATCTGCTGAATCTGTAGTTTCTTCAGATGCTTCGTCAATATATTTCTGTGCCTCATTTTTAACACTTGCTACAGGATGTTTTTCAGCTACAGTCTTAAAGTAATTAAGGGCAGCTGCTTTATCTCCCTCCTTATCAGCTATTTTTCCAAGCTGATACATAGCGGAATACCTGACTTCATCACCCTCGCCGGTGCACTTTATTGCCTTATTAAAGTAATCCTTTGCACTTGCATAATCACCATTTGCACCTGCTCTTTTTCCATTACTGAAATATTCACTTGCTGCAGCCGGCAATACGGTTTTACACAACACAGAATATCTATTAAGTACCTCCTGACTAAAGCCTTGAGTACTTAAAGCAATCAGCTTTTCAGCTGCCTCCTCTGTGCTGCCCTCTTTATAATAATTTTCAATATCCGTAAGGAGCTTAACCCTCTGCTGAAGCTCTTGATTATCAGCAGTATAAAGCTTTGAACGAAGGTCTTCGTTTTCATCTGTAAGTCTGTTTATTGTAGCCGTTTTATTCTCTATCTCTGTATTCATATTGTTTTGAAGTACATTATAATCAACCTGTAATCTATCATATCTGTTATTAAAATTTTTAACAACTGCAGGCAGTCCCATACATCCAATAATTATGGCTGAAACAGCAACACCTGAAAGAAAATATCTGAAATTACCTCCTCCTTTTGCCTTTGATTTGGAATCAGTAATTTTAGGCTTAAAAAACATTCTCTTTTCAGGCTTTAAAAACTGATAATATCTCATGGCAATAGGGTTGGTACTGTCTATTTTAAGTACCTTTTCAGCAAGTTTGAAAGCCTCTGTTTCTCTTCCTCTTTCAATATAGCAAAGTGAAAGAAGATTCATAGCCTCAACAAGTCCCTTATTCTTTTCAAGAGCTTTTTTAAGATTTAATATAGCCATATCAGTATTTCCCTGATTAGCAAAGGATAAAGCCTCATTATATTTAGTTATGCCATCATACATTGCATTAGCCTCTCTGGCACTTTCAAGCTCTGCAATGTAATCAACTGCAATATTGTCAGTTCTTTTAAGTTTGTAGCTGATAGTCCATTCAATAAGAGCATCAGCCACTCTGCCAAGTCTATAATAGCAAAGACCCAAAAGATTTCTGGCATCAATATTTTTTTTGTTAAATTCAAGGCTTTCCTTTAATGCTGTAACTGCCTCTGTAATTCTGTCCTCATTACAGCATTCAATCGCTTTGTTATAACTAACAACAGATAAATTTTGTATTTTCATTTGTAAAGAGCCTGTATATAACATAAACACTCTCCTTACATAGTTTTCTTTAATTCTCTGAGAATATCCATAATATCCTCAACACTATTGGTATCCACTGCTCTTGGAACATCCTTATTTTCAGGCAGGGGAGAAAATTTTGCAAGCTCAGCCTTAAAATCCAACATTTTGTCACCTCAATTATTCTTCACTAGTCTCAGAAATTTCAATACCTAATTCCTCTAACTGCTTTGCATCAACTACATCAGGTGCATTTGTAAGCAGACAACTTGCATCCTTAACCTTAGGGAATGCAATAACATCTCTGATACTTTCAGTGTCGTTTAAGAGCATAACCATTCTGTCAAGACCAAAGGCTAAACCGCCATGAGGTGGTGCACCAAACTTAAAGGCATCAAGAAGGAAACCAAACCTTTCCTGTGCATCCTCCTGTGTAAAGCCCAAAAGCCTGAACATCATCTGCTGAATTTCCTGTGAATGGATTCTGATTGAGCCGCCGCCTAATTCACAGCCGTTTAATACCATATCATAAGCCTTTGCCCTTACTCTGCCGGGGTCAGATTCACAGTACTGTAAATCCTCGTCCATAGGAGCTGTGAAAGGATGATGAACAGCTACATATCTCTGTTCCTCTTCACTGTATTCAAGGAGTGGGAATTCAGTAACCCACAAGAACTTGTATTCACTGTTATCAAGTATTTCAAGACGCTTTGCAACCTCAAGTCTTAAAGCACCTAAAGCATCAAATACAACCTTGTTCTTATCAGCACAAAGTAAAATTAAATCTCCTGCCTTAGCATCAAAGCGTTCAGCAATCTTCTTAATTGTTTCATCATCAAAGAACTTTGAAATTGTAGTTTTGTAGGTACCGTCGTCATTACAAACAATCCATGCAAGACCCTTAGCACCATAAGTCTTTGCTACATCTACAAGAGAGTCAATTTTCTTTCTAGGGAAAGAGCCACAGCCCTCTGCATTAATACCTCTTACAGAACCACCTGCGTCAATAGCATTTTGGAATACACCAAATTCAGAGCCATTAACTATATCTGTAATATTCTTTAATTCCATACCAAACCTGATGTCAGGCTTATCTGAGCCAAATCTTTCCATAGCCTCACAGTAAGGCATTCTAAGGAAAGGAGTTTCAAGTTCAATACCCTTTAAGTCCTTAAATACCTTCTTAATAAGTCTTTCATTTACACTCATAACATCCTCTTCCTCAACAAAGGAAAGTTCCATATCAATCTGTGTAAATTCAGGCTGTCTGTCTGCTCTTAAGTCCTCATCTCTAAAACACTTTGCAATCTGGAAGTACTTGTCAAAGCCTGATACCATAAGTAACTGCTTAAAAAGCTGTGGGCTTTGCGGAAGTCCATAGAAAGAGCCCGGGTGAACACGGCTTGGTACAATATAATCTCTTGCACCCTCAGGTGTAGATTTTCCAAGCATAGGTGTTTCAATTTCAATAAATCCTTCTTCCGTTAAGAACTGTCTTACGATCTGGCAGAGCTTATGTCTTAAAATAATGTTTTCAGCTACACTGGGACGTCTTAAATCAAGGTATCTGTACTTTAATCTAAGCTCTGTACTTACATTAATATTATCCTCAATCTGGAAAGGAGGTGTGTCTGACTCGGATAAAATCTTCATAGACTCAACTGTAACCTCAACCTTACCGGTCTTCATATTAGGATTAATATTTTCAGGAGTTCTTGCCTGTACCTTGCCTGTTACGGCAACTACATACTCACTTCTGATTTCAGCCTCCTTGGCTGCAACATCCTCTGAGCAGTTATCCCTGTCAACTACTACCTGAACAATACCTGTTCTATCTCTTAAAAGTACAAATGAAAAGTGACCAAACTCTCTTTTACGGCTTACCCATCCCATAAGAGTTACAACACTTCCTACCATTGCTTCACTTACTTCCGTGCAATAGCAGCTTCTCTTTAAACCCTGCATTAACTCTGCCATTTTAATTATCTCCTATCTGTTTTTCTATTTCTGATTTAATATTGTCTAGGCTTACAGTTACCTGCTCGCCTGTAGTCATATTTTTAAGTGCAACACTTTCTGAATTAACTTCGTCCTCTCCTATTACAGCAACAAAAGGAATACCAAGTTTGTTGGCATACTTCATTTTCTGTTTCATACCCTTGTTTGCATAATATACATCAGTTACAAAGCCTGCCTGTCTTATAACATTAGCAGCCTTTAAAACATAGGTCATATCCACATTCATAGGTACTACAAGTACATCAACAAGGCTTGAACGCTTTGCCTCAATAATTCCTGCATCCTTAAGCTGTGAAAAAAGTCTTGTAAGACCTATTGAAATACCTATACCCGGAAGTTTAGTGTTTGTATAGTATTCAGTAAGGTTATCATATCTTCCTCCTGAGCAAACACTGCCTAAGCCTCTGTAATCATCAAGAGTAGTTTCATAAACTGTGCCGGTGTAATAATCAAGACCTCTTGCTATTGTAAGGTCAATATCAAAATAGCTCTCATCAATGCCAAAGGCTCTCATATTTTCTGCAACAACATTAAGCTCATTAACACCCTCTTTAAACCTTTCATTGTCTACATTCATAGCATTAAGAGCATCAATCTTTTCAGTATTGCTGCCTGAAATTGTAATGAAATCAATAATTTTATTTATATTCTCACCATCAATTCCAAGCTCCTCAAGCTCAGATACAACATTATCCTTACCGATTTTATCAAGTTTATCAATATTTCTTAAAATATCAGAAATCTGACCTTCAAGTCCAAGACTTTCAAAGAAACCATTTAAAACCTTTCTGTTATTAATATGTATGCTAAACTTGCCAAAATCAAGTTTTCTGAATACATTATAAATAACAGCAGGCATTTCCGCATCATAGCAAAGGTCAAGCTCCTCATTGCCAATAATGTCTATATCACACTGATAAAACTCTCTGAATCTGCCCTTTTGAGGTCTTTCTCCTCTGTATACCTTGCTCATTTGGTATCTCTTAAAAGGGAATGTAAGCTGACCTGAATGCTGTGCAACATATCTTGCAAGGGGCACTGTAAGGTCAAATCTCAATGCAAGGTCATTATCACCCTTGTTAAATCTGTAGATTTGCTTTTCAGTTTCTCCCCCTGCCTTTGCAAGAAGGACTTCTGAAAGCTCTATAACAGGAGTATCAAGAGGTAAAAAACCAAAGCTTTCATAAACCTGTCTTATTGTATCATATATTTTGTTAAATAAAATCTGGTCCTCGGGAAGCAATTCCATAAAACCTGTTAAAATTCTGGGCTTGACTTTATTCTTAGCCATAAATAAAACTCCTTTTTCTATCTATCATTTCATCAATTCGTGTAATATAATCATCTACACTTTTGACGTTAAATACTCTTTCAATTTTATTCAATTTATTGTCAACAATTTTAGTGGAGCCTCCTGCTCCAAGAGCAACTATACTCTGCTTTTCCTCCATAATTGCAACATTGTAAATACATTGACAGTTAGGCTTACAGTAGCCTACATTTTCAAAATTGCCTACCATATTTTTCTGTCTGTACATATAGTACGGCGACATACCCATCTTTTCCGTATACTCCCTTGAAATACTTATAAGTCTGTCCATTTGAAGAGCATCTGTCATATTATAATTTTCAAGGGTTTCCTTAAGCCTTGATGCTCTCTTTACTGCAAGAGTATGTACTGTAATACTTTCAGGATTTAATTTCATTAAGCCCTCCATAGTATTAGTAACCTCTTTTTCACCCTCGCCGGGAAGACCCAATATTATATCAGTATTTATATGCTTATGACCTGCCTTTCGTGCCATTTCAAAGGCATTTAAAAACATTTCGACACTGTGCTCTCTTCCAATAAGCCTTAAAGTTTCATCATTTAAGGTCTGTGGATTAATTGAAATTCTTGAAACATTATGTTCCTTTAAAATCTTCAGCTTTTCCTCAGTAATTGTGTCGGGTCTGCCTGCCTCAACGGTAAATTCCACAGGTATTTTAAAGCATTTTTCTACATTAGTCAATAGTTTATCAAGCTGTTTTTCATTTAATGATGTAGGCGTTCCTCCGCCTATATAAAGACTTTCAATTTCCTTATCTGAAAAATAGTCCTTTGTAAACTCTATTTCCTTAATAAGAGCATCAACATAGTCATCAACCTTTGTGCCATACTGCTTTAAAGGATAAGAAGTAAAGGAACAGTAAAGACATCTTGTAGGACAGAAGGGTATACCGATATATAAGCCAACCTTGCCTATACCCCCTTCAACAATTTTCTTTTCTTCTTCTGCAACCCTTATCATAAGGTTAAGTTTTTCATCACTAACTAAATATTTATCCTTAAAGGTTTTCCTTATTTCATCAGTACTCTGACCTTCAAGCCATGCTTCTGACACCAGCTTTGCAGGTCTTACTCCCGTAAGTATTCCCCATGGCAAAGGGATGTTTAAAACTGTATTTACAGCCTTTGCTATTGAAAGACCAATTACTCTCTTAAGCTCTCTTTGGCTGTCATTTTCTCCATTGTATTTTGCACTTGCTTTAAGCTCATTGCCATAATAAAGCTCAGCACTAGCATTCATTTTGTCAAGACTACTGATTACAGTAATGCCCTCGCCAATTTCTTCACTCTGTATATATTTGTCATTTGGATAAAACATCATAAGTATGGACACAACATCATCAATATAATTGTGCCCCTTTAATATATAATTCATAACAACACCTATACGTCTAATTTACAAATCCGTTATTCTCCATTTCATAGCCAATGCTTGTACTCTGACCGTGACCTGTATAAACAGTTGTGTCAGCAGGAAGTAAAAACAATTTATTTCTGATACTGTCAATTAATGCTTCACTGTCACCGCCAGGAAAATCTGTTCTGCCAACACTCATCATAAAAAGAGTGTCTCCTGAAAAAACTATTCCCTCATTTTCAAAATAAAAACAACCTCCGCCCGGAGTATGACCGGGAGTTGATATTACCTTAAATGTAAGGCTGCCAAAGCTAAACTTTTCACCATCTGCAAGTACTCTGTCATAAGGCACTGTAAAAGGTAAGCCAAACATGGCAGAAAGATTATAGCTTGTGGATTCTGCCACAACCTCCTCACCCTGACATATAAATATAGGCGCATTAGTATGCTCCTTAAGCTCCTCTGCTGCACCTGCATGGTCAAAATGTGCATGGGTAAGACATATAGCCCTTACAATAAACTCATTTTTATCAACTATACTGCAAAGCTTATCAGCCATTGCACCGGGATCAATAATAATTGCTTCCTTAGTATTTTCATCTATAACAAAATAACAGTTTTCTCCCATATCAGGGGATACAAATAATTTTAATTTCATAGTTTCTCCTAAAATAATTTATCACTATCAAGCAATATGGTTATAGGTCCGTCATTTAAAAGCTCCACCTTCATATCAGCCTGAAATATACCGCTTTCAACCTTATCATAATTGCTTTTAGCATATTCCACAAAGGCATTATAGCTCTCTCTTGCCTCATCAGGCTTAGCCCCCATAGCAAAACTCGGTCTGTTGCCCTTTCTGGCATCGGCATAAATTGTAAAATTAGGGACAAGCAATAGTCCATAGCCAAGGTCAGCTATGGACATATTCATTTTATCCTCACTATCTTCAAATATTCTTATATTTTTCAGCTTATTAAACATCCATTCAAAGGTCTTTTGGTCGTCACCTGTATTCATACCAACAAGAGCAAGAATACCCCTGTTGATACTTCCTACAACTTCGCCCTCAACCTTAACTGACGCATAAGCCACTCTCTGTAAAACTACACGCATTATGAATTCACTCTTTCAATATTATCTACACCTGATACATTCATTATCTTCTTGCAAAGAATTTCAAGCTGCTCCGTACCGCTTATTTTAAGGGATAAATCCACTACAGCCGTACCGTTTTTAAGACTTCTGCCGTTTACATTAATCACTGAAAGACCCTCGTCAATTACAATTTTTAATATATCAAGAGTAAGACCATCTCTGTCATCAGCAAATATTCTTATATCAGCCTTAAAACGACCACCAACAGAGGCTCTGTCAATAGTCCATTCTGCTTCAAGAAGTCTTGCCCTTTCATCTTCGTTTAGATTAATAATGTTTATACAGTCAGTTCTGTGAATTGAAACACCCCTGCCTCTTGTAACAAAACCAACAATTTCATCACCGGGAACAGGTGAACAGCAGCGGGAAAATCTGACCTCAATATCACCTACACCGTGTACATAAATACCACTTTTACTTTTTTTCTTAGTCATCTGAGGGGCATTATTATCAGTTTCAATTTTGGCTCTGATAGCCTCCTCCTGCTCTCTTAAAAGCTCCTGAGCAGTTTTATTTCTCTTAATTTCAGCCTGATACTCCTCATTCAGCTTATTAATTACCTGACCCTCCTTAAGTCCGCCGTGACCTACGGCAGCGCATACGGAATCCCAGTCCTTAAAGCTGTATCTTTCCTGAACCGCCTCCATAGCCTTGGCAAATAATAAGTCAGAAATATTAAAGCCCTTTCTTTTTGCCTCTTTTTCAAGAAGCTCCTTGCCCCTTATTATATTTTCTTCTTTATTTATTTTCTTATACCACTGGTTAATTTTAGACTTAGCCTGACTTGTTTTTACAAATTTAAGCCAATCTCTGCTTGGACCTCTTGAATTTTGAGAAGTAACAATTTCTACCCTGTCACCATTTTTAATAACATAGTCAAAATTTACAATTCTTCCGTTTACTCTTGCACCAACCATGGTATTACCTACAGCAGAGTGAATCGCATAAGCAAAGTCAACAGGTGTTGAACCCTCTGCAAGGGAAATAACCTCGCCGCTTGGGCTAAAACAGAATACATTTTCACTGAACGCATCAAGGTCTGTCTTAATGGTATCCATAAATTCATGGTTATCAGACATATCCTTTTGCCATTCCAAAATTTGTCTTAACCATGAAAGCTTAGCATCCTCAGAGCTGTCCTCAACACCCTCTGTAATACCTTTCTTATATTTCCAATGGGCAGCAATACCATACTCGGCAGTTCTGTGCATTTCATAGGTTCTTATTTGTATTTCAAATATCATACCATCAGGACCAATAAGTGTGTTGTGAAGTGACTGATACATATTTGCCTTAGGCATTGCAATGTAATCCTTAAAACGATTTGGCATAGGAGTATATGCCTCATGAACAACACCTAAAACACCGTAGCAGTCCTTTACACTGTCAACTAAAACTCTGACTGCAAAAAGGTCAAATATCTGGTCAAGAGTTTTATTTTTGGTATGCATTTTTTTATAAATACTAAAAAAATGCTTTGGTCTGCCGTAAACGGTACAGTTTTTAATACCTGCCTCCTCGCACTTTTGTTTAATTTCCTCAACAATTCTGTTAACAAAATCCTCTCTTTCAGACTGCTTTCTGTTAATCTTGTCAACAAGGTCATAATAAGCTTCTGGTTCAAGGTATCTTAAGCACAAATCCTCAAGCTCCGTCTTAATCTTTGAAATACCAAGTCTGTCAGCAAGAGGAGCATAAATATCAAGGGTTTCCTGTGCCTTTTCCTTCTGCTTTTCAGGACGCATATATTTTAGAGTTCTCATATTGTGAAGCCTGTCAGCAACCTTAATAAGAATAACCCTTATATCCTTAGCCATTGAAAGAAACATTTTTCTGTAATTTTCAGCCTGCATTTCCTCTTTAGAGGAATACTCAATATTAGAAAGCTTAGTAACACCGTCAACAAGAAGCGCTACATCAGGATTAAACATTTCAGATATTTCGTCTAAGGTATAGTGGGTATCCTCA
>CABVEG010000036.1 GCA_902497185.1 uncultured Eubacteriales bacterium
TCATCCTGTGAATAGGTTACAGGACCTGACGGCATAGTTGCCTCTGTGTTAGCTCCGTCTGCTCCACTTTTATTGCAGCCTGCAAATGACACACTTAACATTGCCGCTGCTAAAACATACATAAATCTTTTCATAATATTTCTCCCTTTTTTAATTTAATTGTTCATATATTCAGGCGCATCTCTTAAAATACTGTAAGGTGTCATCATACCCATAACATTGCCGTCACTCTTGCCTGTGTCAGTAAAGAAAATTGCTGTAAGCTGTTTCATAGACTTACTGTCAATATTAAAAGCATCAACAGCCTCATATAATGTTGCATCAGACTTCATAAAAACAAAATATTCGTGAATATGATAATTTAAGCCTAAGTAATTTATAAACTCATAAAATTCAGTTTCCTCATCAATATGTACCATACCCTTATCACATACATAGGTGTATATAACATTATCACTAAAAACACCCACAAGCCTGTCCTCGTGAAAAATAGGCACATGGGTAAAGCCCCGTCTATTCATATACTTAGTAATCTTTGTAACCTTGCTGTCAAGAGAAGCCGTAAACATATTCTCACGTCTTATTGCAAAGGACATTGCCAATGTAGGGCTTTTAACTCTTGCAACACATTTTTCAAGAATTTTAATCATATCATCTGAGGGTATAACAGGATATACATCCCTTACCCTTGGAGTGTGAACAAGAAAATTTCTTACAACCCTGCAATACTCCACATCCTCCTTAAACTCTCTTAATGCAGGCAGTGCCGTAAGCCTGGTTATAATAGGTGAGCCTTCAGGAATATCAGGAAAGTAAATTGCTCTGCCCAGTCTTTCAAGCTGTCTGTATAAGTCAAGGAATTTATCTGTATTATTCATATAAAAATCACCTTTGCTTTCTGTTTGCCGTCAAAATAACAAGTAATACCGCTATGCCTATTAATACTATTGTTCCGCCGGGCTTTAAATCATAAAAAGCCGTTATAAACAAACCGGCTATTGTAAAAACAAGAGCAAATACAACGGATAATATAACATTTTGCTTATAGCTTTTAGATATAAGCATAGCACAGGCAACAGGTATAATCATAAGAGATGATATAACAAGAGAGCCAACAGTCCTTGCCGCTATTGACACTACAATGGCAGTAAGCATAGTAAACACCAGATTAACTGTTTTTACCTTTACTCCTGAAAGCTCTGCTCCTTCCTCATCAAATGAAATATAAAAAAGCTCTCTGTACAAAATAAGCATTGTCACAATAACAACTATACTTAAAACAATAACCGTAACAAGCTCAAATGTAGAAATGGCAACTATAGAGCCGAATAAAAAGCTGTTAAAATTAGCAGCATTTTTAACAAAGCCTGAAAACACTGCAGCCACACCTACCCCAAAGCTCAAAACTATTGCTGTAGCAATTTCAGCATAGTTTGGAAAGGATCGTCTTATGTATTCAATAGTAACAGCCGACAACAAAGAAAAAACTATAGCTACTCCCACAGGACTTAGGCTAAAGCAAAGACCTACTGCCACACCTGCAAGGCAGGAATGGGACAGTGCGTCACCTATAGTGGATAATCTTTTAAAAACAATAATATTGCCAATAAGAGGTGTAATTATTGATATAAATATTGCAACAACTATTGCCCTTTGCATAAAAGCAAGTGTAAATATTTCCATAAAAACCTCCATATACTGCACCAAAACAGAACCTTGGTACAATTTTAATGCTTGTGATGAACGTGATTTAAAATAGTATGGGAATTAAATTCCTCAGCAGGCATCATTTCTCCATGACCGTCCTCTGACAGCACAAGTACCTTATTTGAATGATAAAGTATTGATGAAATATCGTGAGTAACCATTACTATTGTAATCCCGCTTTTATTAAGCTCACCTAAAAGACAGCATATAGAATCCACAGCCTTAATATCAATGCCTACAGTAGGCTCATCAAGAAAAATTATTTCAGGTGATGAAACAAGAGCCTTTGCAATAAACACTCTCTGCTGCTGACCTCCGGAAAGATAGCCTATTTTTCTTTTTCTGTAATCATACATACCTACTCTTTTAAGAGCAGCATATACCTTTTCTCTGTCTGATTTGTTATATCTTTTAAGAAACCCTTTTTGTGAATAAAGCCCAAGTGTAACAATCTCCTCAACAGTAGCAGGAAAATCTCTATTAAACGCCGTTGCCTTCTGTGATACATAGGCAATTTTAGAGTAATCCTTGAATTTATCAGGTGTTTTGCCAAGAAGTCTTATTTCGCCTTCCGTAGCCTGCAAAATATTCAATATTAATTTAAGCAAAGTGGATTTACCTGTACCATTAGTACCTACAACACAGAGAAAATCACCCTTCTCCACATTAAATGAAAGTCTGTGAAGTATGCTTTTGTCAGGATAGCTGAAGGATAAATCCTTGACTTCTAATACATTCATATTATACTCCTTAATTCATTAAAGCCAACTTAATATTTTCAAGATTTTTTTCCATTACAGTAATATAATTTTCGCCATTTGCTATTTCCTCATCGGTAAGTCCTTCAAAGGGATTTAAGGGAAGAAGCTGTGTACCTGTTTCAGATGCAAGAGTTTCAGCAGTTTTCTTTGAAACAAGCTCCTCATAGAAAATATATTTAATATTATTTTCCTTTACAAAATTAATAAGATCCATCATTTTTTCAGGTGATGGCTCACTGTCGGCGGATATACCGTCAATGGATGTTTGTGTAAGTCCGTAGGCATTGCAAAGATAGCTGTAAGCCTCGTGAGAAACCACAATATTCTTGTTTGATAAATTACTTATTGTATCTGTATAAGACTTATCAAGACTGTCAAGAGAAACCATATAATTATTATAATTTGCCTCATAAAGCGCCTTGTTATCAGGGTCAGCCTCACAAAGCGTATCAAGAATATTTTTACACATTATTTTTACATTATTTGGATCAAGCCATATATGAGGATCTGTGCCATTTTCATCTACAGCCACACCTAAGGACAATTCCTCAAATCTAACTTCTGAATCTATTAATGAAGATTTTACCTTATCAATCCAGCTTTCCATACCAAGTCCGTTATAAAACACTATATCAGCACTATTAAGCTTTGCCATATCCTGAACTGTAGGCTCCCAATCGTGAGGCTCCGTTCCCGTAGGTACAATATTGTAAACATCAGCAGAATCACCTGCTATTTCCTTAGTAAAGTCATATATGGCATAGAAGCTGGTGTAAATCTGTGGTTTTGATGAATCAGTTTTGGGGTTTGAACAGCCAACAAATAAAACTGAAATAATAGCCAGCGTCATTATAATGATAATTTTTTTCATAAATTCTCTCCTTATAATCCTTACAATAACATATAAACTCTCAATTTAGTATTATATCACTTTTTAATAAAATTTTCAAGGGGTAATTAGCCTAGGCTAACTTAAATATTTATTACAAAATATACTGCCACAAAAAAAGGAACTGCACACCGACAGTTCCTTTTAAAATATTTTTACTTCCTATTCAAATACTCATTACAAGCCTTAGCAGCCTCTCTACCCTCATGAATAGCCCAAACTACAAGACTTTGACCTCTTCTCATATCGCCTGCTGCAAACACACCCTTAAGGCTTGTTTCAAACTTACCGTATTCCGCCTTAACATTGCTTCTTGCATCAGTTTCAAGAGAAAGCTGCTTAATTAACGTATCCTCAGGACCTGTAAAGCCCATAGCCAATAACATCAACTGACAAGGCCATACCTTTTCAGTTCCGGGAATTTGCTCAGGCACCATTCTGCCGTTTACATTATTCCACTTAACCTGAATAGTGTGTACCTCTTTAATACTGCCCTTTTCATCAGGCACAACCTTAGTAACGGTTGTAAGGTACTCCCTTGGGTCACGACCGTAAAGCTTAATAGCCTCCTCCTGACCATAGTCAGTTTTCCTGATACGAGGCCACTGTGGCCAGTGGTTTGACGGAGTTCTTGTTTCAGGTGCTTCAGGCATAATTTCCATCTGGAATACAGACTTACAGCCATGTCTTATTGATGTACCTACACAGTCAGTACCTGTATCACCGCCGCCTACAATAATAACATCCTTACCTTCAGCACTTATATACTGTCTGTCCTCAAGATTAGAATCAAGAAGGCTCTTGGTATTTGCCTTTAAAAAGTCAACAGCAAAATGAATACCCTTTACATCATTTCTGCCTTCACAAACCAAATCTCTAGGCTTAGTTGCACCGCAGCACAATACAACAGCATCAAACTCCTTAATAAGTTTAGCTGTAGGATAGTTCTTTCCTACCTCAGTGTTGGTTACAAAGTTAATACCCTCCTTTTCAAGAATATCAACTCTTCTCTGAACTACCTTTTTGTCAAGCTTCATATTAGGAATACCATACATTAAAAGTCCGCCTGCTCTGTCAGAACGTTCAAATACAGTAACCTTATGACCCATCTGATTAAGAATATCAGCACAGGCAAGACCTGATGGTCCTGAACCTACAACAGCAACTCTCTTTTCTGTAGACTTCTTAGGTATTCTTGGCTGAACAAGACCTCTTTCAAACATTGTGTCAATAATATGCACCTCAATGTTCTTTACTGTTACGGCAGGCTCGTGCATACCAAGTGTACAGGAGCCTTCGCAAAGAGCGGGACATACTCTGCCCGTAAATTCAGGGAAGTTACTTGTCTTAGTTAATCTCTTGTAAGCCTCCTCAATTTTGCCGTGATATACAAGGTCGTTCCATTCAGGTATAAGATTGCCTAAAGGGCAGCCGCCTACAACAGGATTGCCTGTGTGGCAGAAAGGAACGCCGCAGTTCATACATCTTGCACCCTGAGTCTGTAATTCCTCAAGGCTGTAATGAGTGTGGAATTCATCCCAATTTTTCATTCTGACCTCCGGCTTAATATCTTCAGGCAGCTTTCGGTCAAATTCCATAAATCCGGTTGGTTTACCCATTAATTAGCACTCCTTTCTGATTTCATAGCAGCTTCAGGCCTTTTAACAATAGTTGAACCGCTTACCGTAATGAAAGCGTCAAGTAAAGCATCATCATCATTTAAGCCTGCTGCCTTAGCTCTGTCAATTTCTTCAATCATTTCCTTGTAAGCTCTAGGAATAACCTTAATAAAGTTCTTTACCTCAGCATCAAAGTTATCAAGAATTTCCTGTCCTCTCTCAGAGCCTGTATATTTAACGTGGTTTTCAATCATATTCTTTAATTCAGCAATATCCTTTTCACTTGTCATTTCCTCTAAAAGAATAAGCTCTTTGTTGCAGCGTGATTCAAAATCACCGCCATAGTTATAAACATAGGCTACACCACCTGACATACCTGCACCAAAGTTTCTTCCAGTCTTGCCAAGTATAGCAACACGTCCCCCCGTCATATATTCACAGCCATGCTGTCCAATAGCCTCAACAACAGCAGTAATACCTGAGTTTCTTACACAGAATCTCTCACCTGCCATACCGTTAATATATGCCTCACCGCTAATAGCACCATAGAAAGCAACATTACCTATAATTACATTGTCCTCAGGCTTAAATTTAGCCTGCTTAGACGGTACAACAACAATTTTACCGCCTGATAAGCCCTTACCAATATAATCATTTGCATCACCAACAAGCTTCATAGTTACACCGTGAGTTTGGAATGCGCCAAAGCTCTGACCTGCACTACCCTCAAATTCAAGATTAATAGTGTCATCAGGAAGTCCCTCAACGCCGTACTTTTTAGTAATTTCGCTTGAAAGAATTGTACCGCAAACTCTGTCGATATTAGTAATTTCAAGAGAGGCATTAATCTTCTTACCCTCCTGAATTGCAGGTGTGCAAAGTCTTACAAGAGCATTAACATCAAGGCTCTTTTCAAGCTCGTGATCCTGCTTAACATTAAAGTATCTTTCAGAATCATTAGAGCAAATCTTAGGCTGATAAAGCATACCTGTAAGGTTAACCTCCTTAGCCTTCCAATGATTAAGCTTCTTAGGCACAAGTTTTTCAACGTGACCAATCATTTCGTTAATAGTCTTACAGCCAATCTTAGCCATCCATTCTCTTAAATCCTGAGCTATAAATCTCATAAAGTTTTCAACATACTCAGGCTTACCTGCAAACTTCTTTCTAAGCTCAGGGTTCTGAGTAGCAACACCAACGGGACAGGTATCAAGATTACAAACTCTCATCATTACACAGCCCATAGTAATAAGAGGACCTGTAGCAAAGCCAAATTCTTCAGCACCTAAAAGGCAGGCAACAGCTATATCTCTGCCTGTTAACAGCTTACCGTCTGTTTCAATAACAACTCTGTTTCTTAAATTGTTCATAAGAAGTGCCTGATGAGTTTCAGCAACACCTAATTCCCAAGGTAAACCTGCGTGTCTTACAGATGTTCTTGGTGCTGCACCTGTACCTCCGTCATAGCCGCTTACAAGGATAACATCAGCACGACCCTTAGCAACACCTACCGCTATAGTACCTACACCGGCCTCACTAACAAGCTTAACTGAAATTCTTGCATCCTGATTAGCATTCTTTAAGTCGTGAATTAACTGCGCTAAGTCCTCAATAGAGTAAATATCGTGATGAGGTGGTGGTGAAATAAGACCTACACCGGGAGTTGAGTTTCTTGCCTTAGCAATCCAAGGGTAAACCTTCTTTCCGGGTAAGTGACCGCCCTCACCGGGCTTAGCACCCTGTGCCATTTTTATTTGAATTTCAATAGCATTCTGTAAGTAATGAATAGTTACACCAAAACGTCCTGATGCAACCTGCTTAATAGCTGAACGTCTTAAATCACCGTTTTCATCAGGTGTAAATCTTTCAGCTTCCTCGCCGCCTTCACCTGAGTTAGACTTACCGCCAAGTCTGTTCATGGCAATAGCCATACACTCATGGGCTTCCTTAGAAATAGAACCGTAGCTCATTGCACCTGTCTTAAATCTCTTTACAATAGATTCTACAGATTCAACCTCATCAATGTTAATAGGCTTGTCAATAGTTCTGATGTCCAAAAGACCTCTTATAGTACAAAGCTGTTCTGATGTATCATTCTGGAGCTTTGTAAACTCCTTAAAGAGTTTATAGTCACCCTCACGGCAAGCCTTCTGTAAAAGATAAATTGAGCGTGGATTAAACATATGGTATTCACCGTTTCTTCTCCACTTATAATCTCCGCCGGGCTCAAGGGCATCCACCTTTGTTAATGTATCAAATGCCTTAGAATGACGCATTTTAGCTTCCTTGTCAATATGCTCAATTTCAATACCGCCTATTCTTGTAACAGTACCTGTAAAGAACTTATTTACAACAGCCTCACTTACACCAAGAGCCTCAAAAATCTGTGCACCCTGATAACTCTGTATTGTAGAAATACCCATCTTTGACATAATCTTTACAATACCGTGAGTTACAACATCAATATATAATTTAACTGCTTCATCAGCAGACTTTGTAATATAAGAATTTTCAGCCATATCCTTTAATGTTTCATAAACAAGGTATGGATTAATTGCATCTACACCATAGCCTAAAAGTACGGCAAAATGGTGTACTTCTCTAGGCTCACCTGTTTCAAGAATAATGGAAACCTTCATTCTTGTGCCCTGTCTGATTAAGTGGTGATGCAGACCAGCACCTGCAAGTAATGCAGGGATAGCACATTTATCCTCATCAACGCCCTTATCTGAAAGAACAATCATATTGTAACCATTGTCAATGGCAATATCTACTGCCTCAAAAATATTGTCAATAGCACTTTCAAGACCATTCTTTTCGCTTATACTGTAAAGCATAGGAATAGTAACTGCCTTATAGTCAGAGTCTGAAATTGATTTGATTGCTGCTGTCTGTTCATCAGTAAGTATAGGTGTATCGCACTTAATTCTTCTGCAATTTTCAGGCTTAGGGTCAAGCATATTGCTTTCGCCGCCTAAATAAGTAAGAGTACTTGTTACAATTTCCTCTCTTATTGCATCAATAGGAGGGTTAGTAACCTGTGCAAAAAGCTGCTTAAAATAATTATATAAAAGCTGTGGCTTATCTGAAAGAACAGCAAGAGGTGAATCTGTACCCATTGCTGAAATAGGATCTGTACCCGTTTCAATAATACCCTTTAATGTAGTATCAATATCCTCCCATGTATATCCAAATGCCTTCTGCTTTGTAAGAAGAGTTTCCTTTGAATTAAAGTCATTTTCCTTATTTACAAAAAGGTTTTCAAGCTCAATGATTCTGTTAATCATAATATCGCCCTGATGCATCTTAGCATTGTTTTCCTTAATTACATCTACAAGGTCGGTCCATATAGGAGCCTTATCACCTGACTTAATGTCATTAATGCTTACAAGATTTTCCTTAACCCACTTTTCGTAAGGATACTTTGATGCAACCTCACTCTTTACCTCCTCATCGGAAATAATTCTGCCTTCCTTTGTATCTATAAGAAGCATTTTACCAGGCTCAAGTCTGCTCTTTTTAATAACTCTGGATTCATCAATATCTATTACACCAACTTCAGATGAAAGAACAAGCATATCATCATTAGTAACTACATATCTGGCAGGTCTTAAACCATTTCTGTCAAGAGTGGCACCAACTACCTCACCGTCAGTAAATGCAACTGCGGCAGGACCGTCCCATGGCTCAGAACAGGTTGAATTGTATTCATAAAAAGCTCTCTTTGCAGGGTCCATTGATGTATCGTTTTCCCAAGGCTCAGGAATTGCCATCATAACTGCCTGCTGAATAGGTATACCTGATAATGTAAGCATATGCAAATAATTATCAAGCATAGCAGAGTCTGAACCGTCCTCATTTATAACAGGATAAATCTTAGTAATATCATCACCGAAAATATCAGTGTCAAACATCTGCTGTCTTGCATTAGTCCAGTTAATATTACCTCTGATTGTGTTAATCTCACCGTTATGAATAATATATCTGTTAGGATGAGCTCTTTCCCAGCTAGGGAATGTATTTGTAGAAAAACGGCTGTGAACCAAAGCTACAGCAGTTTTCATATCTAAGTCCATAAGGTCAAGATAAAACTTTGCAACCTGATCAGGAGTAAGCATACCCTTGTATACAATAGTTCTTGAAGAAAGTGAAGCAAAATAGAAATAGCAATCTCTTTCATTGTAAATATCATTTGTACGTTCGCAATATCTTATTTCCTTTTCAGCTCTTTTAAGAACAACAAAAAGCTTTCTTTCAAAAGCAATACCTGCTTCAACATCATCAGGCTTTTTAATGAATACCTGTACAATATGAGGCATAGCTTCTCTTGCCGTATTTCCAATACATTTAGCATAAGTAGGAACTTCTCTAACACCAAGAAATTCCATCCCCTCTTCAACTATAATATTCTTTAATTTATCAAGACTTCTTTCTCTTGTTTCATCATCTGGTGAAAGGAATAACATACCTACACCGTAATCACCTGATTTAGGCAGCTTAATACCCTCATTGTCACAAACCTTTTTCATAAAGCTGTGAGGTATCTGAATAAGTATGCCTGCGCCGTCACCTGTATCAGGCTCACTGCCTACACCACCTCTGTGGGTAAGATTCTTAAGAATTTCAATAGCATCATTAATGATCTTGTGAGATTTTCTGCCCTTTATATTTACAAGACATCCAATACCGCAATTATCATGCTCGAACTGGGGATCATACAGTCCCTGCTTCTGGGGTAAACCGTTCTGAATCACTGTTATCCGTCCTTTCCATAATTATATAACTTGTTATTTAAAAAGGAGCCGAAAGATAAATAGACACACTATTATCTTACAGCTCCCTTGCTTATGTATATATTACTACATTATAATTAAAAAATCAAGCATTTTTTTAAAATAAATTAAGAAAATTAAGATTTTTGTTTAAAAACTTTATTAAATTAATTGAATTTGCCATTATCTGTGTTATACTTAAGTTAATGGATATTTTAACTTAAAAATTTTAAGCAGTTTTATATTACAGGGGTTTTTAAATTTAATTTTTACAGAGGAGGCATTTAAATGAACTTATTTTCTTTTACTCTCTCTACCAATAAAGAGGGACTATATGAAATCACATCCATGGTAAATGATGCAATACAAACTGTAAAGGCTGAAACGGGTATTTGCATTATATACACACCTCACACAACAGCTGCCATAACAATTAACGAAAACGCTGACCCTGATGTTCAGAGGGATTTTATGCTTGGGTTAAATAAAGCTTTTCCTGACAGACCAGAATACAATCATATTGAGGGCAATTCCCATGCGCATTTAAAGTCTTCAGCAGTAGGGTGCAACGAAACAGTTATTATAGATAAGGGCAAATTGCTCCTTGGTACATGGCAGGGTATTTATTTCTGCGAATTTGACGGACCAAGAACAAGGAAATTTTATGTTAAAATAATTAAGGATTAAAAATCACTAAACCTATACAACGATTTTATAACATAACTATTATAATTTGATCAGCTTTATTTTTTCGGCTTAGAAAAAGGAATGATAAGGAATAATTTCACCACTTGTCTTTTTTATGAGGGCTATTGTATCTTATTATTTTTATTTATAATTCTTATAATAATACAAACAACCGCTCAACCAAGTAAGCGGTAATTTAATATAGCTTTTCTGTAGAGGGACAATCCTTAGGTTGCCCTCTCTTGTTTTTTATAATAGCAAATTTACTAAATAAAGTAAATAGTTTAAAAATAAACATCAAATATTAATATAAGCTCCATTTCTGGACATTAATTTTTCTCTAAAACAAAAAAAAGCCTGATAAAATGGTTGTATAATATTTGGTGTGGTTATAAAAAATCACACCAAATATTTTTTTACAC
>CABVEG010000037.1 GCA_902497185.1 uncultured Eubacteriales bacterium
TTCTACAGGATTAACAAGAACAGGTATTGACGGACTTAAAATATATATAATTCCTGATTTTAACGGAATAACTGTAAGCAAATTTTTGAGTGTACTTATGGATGCATTGGGGCAGCTGTTTTTTAGCCTTAGTGTGGCAATGGGAATTATGATTGCTTATGGCTCATATATGAAAGATGATGCAAAACTTGTTAAATCAATTAATCAAATTGAAATATTTGATACCGTAGTTGCCTTTCTTGCAGGTGTAATGGTTATACCTGCCGTATATGTATTTATGGGCAGAGAGGGAATGGAGGCATCAGGTCCAAGTCTTATGTTTGTGTCTTTTCCTAAGGTGTTTGCAGCAATGGGCGGCATTGGAAGATTTGTAGGCTGTACATTTTTTGCTATGGTCTTTTTTGCCGCACTTACAAGTGCAATTTCTATTATGGAGGCTGTTGTGTCAAGCTTTATGGATGGCTTTGGCTTGTCCAGAATGAGGGCATCGGTAGTGGAAACAATTATCACTGTTGTTGGTGCTGTTATAGTTTGTCTTGGATATAATAAGCTTTATTTTGAATTAAAACTTCCTAACGGAACTACGGCACAGATTTTGGATGTATTAGATTATGTAAGCAATAATATTTTAATGCCTCTTGTGTCTATAGGTACCTGCATACTTATAGGTTGGATTGTTAAGCCAAAGGTTGTTATTGATGAAGTTGAAAAAACAGGCTGTAAATTTGGCAGAAAAAGGCTTTTTATTGTAATGATCAAGTATATTGCGCCTGCATTTTTAATTGCATTGTTTGTAAGGGCTGTTGGTATTTTTAACATATTATAAAAAGGTGCTGTTGCATAATAGTTATATATTTTGCAACAGCGCCTTTTGGCATTACAGCATATTTTCCCCCTCTATTTTTGCTTTAATACCTACGTATTCAGCAATGGTTTTTCCAATATCACTAAATGTTTTTCTTGTGCCTAAATTTTGAGGCTTTACATTTTTGCCATACACAAGTATAAAGCTGTGTTCCCTTGAATGGTCTGTTGATGGTGTGGTAGGGTCACAGCCGTGGTCGCTTGTTATAAAAAGAATGTCATCATCTTTCATAGCATTCATTATTCTTGGCAGATTATCATCAAAATACTGCAATGCATTGGCAAATCCTTCCACATCATTTCTGTGACCGTAAAGCATATCTGTATCAACTAAATTAGTGAATATAAGCCCTTCAAAGTCCTCGTTAATATATTTTATAGTCTGTTCTATGCCTTCAGCATTTGTGTGAGTATGAACTGATTTAGTTATTCCTCTGTTGCAAAATATATCCTCGATCTTTCCTACACAGGCAACTTCCTTACCTGATTCTTTCATATAGTCAAGAAGTGTTGGAGCTATAGGAGGCAGTGAGAAGTCTTTTCGCCTTTCTGTCCTTGTGTAATTGCCGTTGCTGCCGGTAAATGGTCTTGCTATTACTCGTGCTACACCGTTTTCACCTTGAAGTATATCTCTTGCAATTTCGCAAATTCTGTAAAGCTCCTCAACAGGTATAACATCTTCGTGAGCAGCTATTTGAAATACACTGTCTGCTGATGTATATACAATAGGCTTGCCTGTTTTAACGTGCTCATTGCCTAAATCCTGAATGATTACCGTGCCGGAGGCAGCATAATTGCCTAAAATACCTCTGCCTATTTTCTTTTCAAATTCCTTTATTATTTCATTGGGGAAACCATTAGGATAGGTTGGAAAAGGCTTTTCAAGGCTTATGCCGCTTATTTCCCAATGACCTGTTGTAGTATCCTTTCCTTTTGATTTTTCTATCATTTTGCCATAGGCACCTATAGGATTTTCAGTTTTTTCATATACATTGTAGCCGTCAATTAAGCCTAAGCCAAGAGAACACATATTTTTTAAGTTTAGGTCAGGCTTTTTTTCCTTAACGTGCATAAGGGTATTGCTGCCCTCATCACCGTATTCTGCTGCATCGGGAAGCTCGCCTATACCTACTGCATCAAGTACAATTATTATTCCTCTCTTCATATAAATCACCTCTACTATTAAGTATATCTGAAAATCGGTAAAACATCAATGTTTTATAAAAAAATCCCCGCAATTCTGCGGGGAAAACTGATTAGTTTAATTTGTTTTGTACAAAGCTCTTAAGCTCATCTCTTTCTATAACGGTTTTATGTAAAACCTCTCTCTTATCAATACCCTTAATAGGGGCAGGAATGGCAACTCCTGATACATTTTCAAGTTCATCAAGGGCTGCAAAAGGATCAACATCAGCATACTTGCTGTCAATAGCTCTTAATACATCCTTTGCAAACTTATATGGGCTTGCTGTTGATACTATAACGTTAGGAGTGTTGTCACCTGTTTCGGCAACATATTTATCATAAGATGCCTTTGCAACAGCAGTGTGAGTATCCATTACATACTTAGTGCTGTCAAACAGGTTCTTGATTGCCTTAAATGTTTCATCAACAGTAGCATACTCGCCTATAAATTCGTCTTCAATCTTAAATTCATAGCTTCCCTTTGTACTAAGATCGGACATCATATTCTTAGTGGCATCAGAGCTGCTTAAATGGTAAAGAAGTCTTTCAAGGTTTGATGAAATAAGAATATCCATAGACGGAGAAACTGTTACCATAAATTCTCTGTCCTTAATTGTGTAAGCACCTGTTTTAAAGAAATCATAGAGTACCTTATTGTCATTTGATGCACAAATAAGTTTGTTTACAGGAAGCCCCATTTTCTTTGCATAATAACCTGCAAGTATATCACCGAAGTTACCTGTAGGTACAGTAAAGTTAAGTTTGTCACCCATAGTAATCTTGCCGGCTTTTACCATCTGAGCATAAGCATAGAAGTAATAAACAATCTGAGGTGCAAGTCTGCCAATATTAATGGAGTTGGCTGATGAGAATACATAACCCTTGCTTTTTAACTCAGTTTTTAACTCATTGTCCGTAAATATCTTCTTAACAGCAGTCTGTGCATCGTCAAAATTACCCTTAATGCCTACAACACAGGTATTTTTACCTGTCTGTGTAACCATCTGTGCTTTTTGAACGGCAGATACGCCATCCTCAGGGAAGAATACAATAATTTGTGTACCCTCAACATCAGCAAAGCCCTCTAATGCTGCCTTGCCTGTGTCACCTGATGTGGCAGTTAATATAACTATTTCTTCATTAACTCCGTTTTTCTTAGCAGCAGTTTTTAAAAGATATGGAAGGATTGAAAGAGCCATATCCTTAAATGCAATGGTTCTGCCGTGGAAAAGCTCAAGGAAGTTGTCGTTGCCTGCTGATACTACAGGTGCAATAAGCTCTGTGTCAAACTTTTCATCATAAGCTGAATTAATACAATATCTTAACTCATCTTCAGTATAATCAGTAAGAACCAGCTTTAAAACCTGATAAGCAAGCTCCTTATAGCTGTATTCGGTAATTGCCTCAAGTGGAAAATCCATCTTTGGCATTGTTTCAGGCACATAAAGACCGCCGTCCTCAGCAATACCCTTAACTATTGCCTGACTGGCAGTTATTAAACTCTTGTCGCCTCTTGTACTTTTAAACATAATATTCATAAATAATTACCTCTTAAAATAAATGATTTACATTGTAGCAATAATAAATCATTCTATAATATTTTTGCCCCTTTGTCAATTTATTTGAGTAAATTTCATATATAATTTACTTGTAAACCTTCTTTTATATTGTTATAATCTGTATATAAGGATATATTGTGAAGGAGGATTTGCTATGAGATGTCCTTTTTGCGGTAAAACAGACACGAAGGTTTTAGATACAAGAACAATGGAGGACTGCACGGTTATAAGACGCCGCAGATTTTGCGATAAATGTGGCGGCAGATTTACAACCTATGAAAGAATAGATACCATTCCCTTAACTGTTGTTAAATCAGACAACACAAGAGAGGAGTTTAACAGGGATAAACTTACAAAGGGTATATTAATTAGCTGTAGTAAACGTCCCGTTTCAAGAGAACAGATTGACGAAATGGTAACGGATATTGAAAATACAATATTAAACACACTTAAAAAAGAGGTACCAAGCAAGGAAATCGGCGAAATGGTTATGGAAAGGCTGAAGGAAGTTGATGAGGTTGCCTATGTTAGATTTGCTTCAGTATACAGACAGTTTACTGATGTAGACAGCTTTATGCAGGAGCTTGGAAAGCTTTTAAAGGATAAAAAGTAGATTATATTCATTTTTCCGTACCCCTTAAAGAGAACATAATGAATATCCGTCTTTGACGGATATTCATATTTCTCAAATATTAGTGTGAAATAAAATCATACTTTGATAATTTAACTTTTTTATATTCTTTTATTTCATTTGAATTTGAGGTACATTATATTCAAATTCAATATCTGCTCTTTTAAATTCCCAGTATTTTTTATTTAATGCAACTTCTTTAAAACCGAACTTTTCATAAATATGTATTGCAGGCTTTAAGATCCTATTTGAAATTATAGATATTTTTTTTGCACCGTGGTTTATTGAATAATCCATACAGGCTTTAAATACGGCGCTGCCTGCTCCTGTTCCCGTATACTGATTTGCTGCTGCAAGCTTTAATATTTCCCACACTCCGTCTTCAAGGGGCATAGCCATACAGGTCGCAATAACTTTGTTATGGTCTATGGCAAAATAAATCATACTGCCCTTTTGCAGCAGTTCTTCAACACTGTTAAGTATATCATAATCAGCTTTTTCCACTATAAAATAACGTTCAATCCAAGAAGTGTTAAGTCTTATAAAATCTACCTTGTATTTTGGGTCATATTCAATTATTGTCATATTATAAAAACCTCCATTGCTTTTTTTGTATTTATAGTATATACTAAAAATATATATAAGTAAAACAAAATTATCTTATACAAATATTAGAGAAAGTGAATTAAGTGCTATGAACAGATATATTGCATTACAAAAAATTGTGGAGCTTGGGAGTTTTTCAAAAGCTGCTGAAAAATTGGGCTATACGCAGTCTGCTATGAGTCAAATGATTTCATCTCTTGAAACGGAATTATCAATCAAGCTGATTAACCGCTTTCGTACAGGAGCAAAGCTGACTATAGAAGGAGCGGAATTGTATCCTTATGTGGAAAAGGCAATTTATGCTTATTTGGCTGCACAGGAAAAGGCTAAGGAAATTAAAGGACTTGAAACAGGCGTTATACGAATGGGTACACTTGCAAGTATTTCAGCTCATTGGCTGCCCGGGATATTAAAGAAGTTTAAGTCAAATTACCCTAATGTGGAATTTGTTATACATCAGGGCGACTATACATCAATTCAGGAATGGATAAAAACGGGAGCAATAGACTTTGGCTTTGTCAATCCCAATGCAGTAAGTGGAATAGAAACACTTGTAATTAAGGAGGGAGCTATGCTTGCGGTATTGCCTGAAAACCACCCTCTTGCTGAAAATGAAGTTATATCCTTAAAAGATTTAGCTAAAGAGCCTTTTATTCTTTTGGAGGAGGGGCATTATTACGAGCCCCTGGAGGTTTTTGAATCCATAGGGGTAAAACCAAATGTGGAGTATACAATACATGATGATTATGCAATTATGACAATGGTTGAAGCAGGTCTTGGAGTCAGTATATTGGCTGAACTGATTTTACACCGTACAAATTATAACATAGCATTAAGAAGGACTGACCCGAAGATTACAAGAACAGTGGCAATAGGCTATAAGGATAAAAACAGTTTGCCTATTGCAAGTAAGAGATTTATTGATTTTATTAGGGACTGTGTAGACGAGTTAGCTTAAAATATGTAAAAAAATTCACAAAATATGTTGCAAAATATTCCAAGTTTTGTTTATAAACGCTAAAATTTATAAATTCGACAAAAGGGTTTGACAATAATTTAACTAGGTATTATAATCAAAATGATAAGGCATAATAAGTATTTTTGCCTTTTATTATAAAAAGGAGGATATGCGTAATATGGAGATTTTCGTATGTGTAGGAAGCTCATGTCATTTAAAAGGCTCAAAGACTGTTATTGACAGGCTTACGGAATTAATTAAAGATAATGGACTTGAAGGCAAGGTTATTTTAAAGGGGTCTTTTTGTATGGGACAGTGCAGTCACGAAGGTGTTTCTGTCAAGATTAATAATGAAATTTACTCTGTTACTGAAGAAGATATTGAAATGTTCTTTAATAAGAAAATTTTACCTAAGGCATAAATCGGGGGTTTTATATGAGCTACATCAAGGTCAGAAAGGCAAATTGTAAAAATTGCTATAAGTGCCTTAAAAACTGTATTGTTAAATCAATTAAATATGTTAATGATAAGGTGGAAATTATTGAGGATGGCTGTATACTTTGTGGAGTGTGTATGACTACCTGTCCGCAAAAAGCAAAAAAGGTTCAAAATGACATTGAGTTTATTAAGGAATATATTGAAGATCCTGATATAACCACTGTTGTAAGCCTTGATCCAAGCTATGTTGCTGCCTTTGGCGAAAATGCGCCTGCTCTTGCATGGGCACTTAAAAAGCTGGGGTTTGACTATGTTGAGGAGGCTGCCATAGGTGCAAAATATGTGACAAAGGAATATTTGCGCCTCATTAAGGAAGGAAAAATTGAAAATATCATTTCATCTGCCTGTCCAAGTATTAATATGTATGTGCAGAAATATTATCCCGACCTTGTTAAGTGGCTTGCTCCGGTTATGTCACCTGCCCTTGTTCACGGCAGAATTATTAAAGAGCAGCGAGGCAATGATGTTAAGGTTATTCACATTACACCCTGTCTTTCAAGAATTAAGGAATGTGAAGAAAGTGAATTTGTAGACGGAGTTATTACATATGAGCAGCTTATGAAGTGGCTTCTTGATGCCGATGTTACTCCTGAAACGGAACTTTCGGAGGAGCATGAAGATAACGGCTTTGACAATGAGGCAGGGTATTCAAGAATTTATCCTATTGTAGACGGTATTGTATATGATTTGCAGCATCAGTACTGTAAGTTTACGGGAACTGAGTACATAGAGGGCTATGACCTTGTTGCTGTAAGCGGATTGGGAAATGTAACAAAAATTTTAGACGAGATGCAAAAGGGCAATATTAAGCATGCCTTTGTTGAGGCTCATTCCTGTTATGGCGGCTGCGTAAACGGTCCTTTTATGCCTAAGATGCGTTCCACAGGCTATAAGGCAAGAATTGAAGTTAAAAATTATGCCGATAATGCTCACCGTTCAAAGCACTATGATGTGTCCAGTGTTAAAACTGAGTATAAGGCAATGCCTGTTCATCAGGATATGCCAAGTGAAGAAGAAATAAGAGCAATACTTGCACAAATTGGCAAGTATTCAAAGGCTCAGGAGCTTAACTGTGGAAGCTGCGGTTATGCCACCTGCCGTGAAAAGGCAATAGCAGTTTATCAGAAAAAGGCAGACCTCTATATATGTATGCCTTATATGACAGATATTAATCAGGCAATGAGTAATGTTACGTTAAGCCTAACACCTAATTATATTATTGCTGTAGACAGTGATATGTATATTAAGGAATTTAATGTGGCAGCGCAAAAGCTTTTTAAAATAACAAGGCTTGCTGCACTTAATCAAAGGCTTTCAAACTTTATAGATACTACTGATTTTGAACAGGTTATTGCAAATAAAAGCGGAATTTATGATAAAAAGGTATCCTATCCCGAGCTTAATATTGTAACGGAGCAGACTATAGTTTATTCAAGTGAAAGAAATATGGCTATTGCAATTATTAAGGACGTTACTCAGGAGGAGAAAGACAAAGAAACACTTTATAAGAGAAAAATAGAATCCGTTAAAATGGCACAGAGAGTTATTGATAAGCAAATGGTAGTTGCTCAGCAGATTGCAAGCCTTTTAGGTGAAACAACTGCTGAAACAAAGGTTACTCTTAACAAGCTTAAGAATTTAATTGATGCAGAGGAAATGAATAATGGCTGATAAGGTATATGTTGACGCAACCTATAAAAGCTTAATTAAATATAATGAGGAGCTTTGTGGTGATAATGTTGAAATCGTCAAAAATGATGACAGATATATCGTTGTTCTTTCAGATGGCTTAGGAAGTGGTGTTAAGGCAAATATTCTCTCAACACTTACGGCAAAGATTATTTCCACAATGCTTTATGAGGGCTCCAGTATTGAGGACACTGTTGATACCATTGTGCATACTCTGCCTATATGTAATGTAAGAAAGGTTGCTTATTCTACATTTATAATTTTGCAGATTGACTATGACGGAAATGCTTATCTTGTTGAGTTTGATGCTCCCGGCTGTATATTTGTAAGGGATGGGAAGCTTGTCCCTATTGAATATACTCATAGGGAAATTGCAGGCAAGGCAATAAGAGAGGCAAGGTTTACTGTAAAGCCTGACGATGTTCTTACACTTATGAGTGACGGTGTTGTATACGCAGGCATAGGCTATCTTATGAATCTTGGCTGGACTTGGGAAAATGTATGTGAATTTGTAACAGGCAGAGTAAGACCGGGAATCACATCGGCAAGACTTACAAATATGCTTAGTGACACCTGTAACCAGCTTTATATGAATAAGCCCGGAGATGATACTACTGTTGCTACAGTGAGAATTGTGCCTGAAAAGATTGTAAGTCTTTACAGTGGACCGCCTGTTGACCCGAGAAATGACGAAAGACTTGTTACGGAATTTATGATGGTGGAGGGTAAAAAGATTGTCTGCGGCGGAAGCTCTGCCAATATTGTAAGCAGAGTTCTTAAAGAACCTCTGACGCCAAGTCTTGAATATATCGATCCGGAAATTCCGCCGACTGCTGAAATTCCAAGTATTGACCTTGTTACGGAAGGTGTTATTACTCTTAAAAAGACTGTTGATATTATTAGGGATTATGTGGAAAATCCTACAGACAAAAGTGTAATAATGAGGCTTGACAGAAAAAACGGTGCTTCATTAATTGCCAGAATGTTAATTGAGGAATGTACACATTTCCATATGTTTATTGGACAAAAAATAAATCCGGCACATCAGAATCCTGATTTGCCAGTTGATTTAAGTATAAAGATGATTATTATGGACGAGCTTTACAGCCTTATGTTAAAGGCAGGTAAAGTTGTTAAGCGTAATTACTATTAATATTTATAAGGAGGTTTATTCCAATGGAATCAATTACAGACATTAATCAGATTAAAAATGCCGTGCTTTATAAAGTAGCTGAATATGCCTATGAGGGTACTCTTGAGGATAAAATGGAGGGTATTCCTTATGAATTAACTGACCCTATAGCTCCAAGTTTTCGTTGCTGTGTTTACAGAGAAAGAGAAATTTTAAGACAGAGAGTAAGACTTGCAATGGGTCGACTTCCATCTGATTTGCACTATGAAAAAACTGATAATACACAGATTGTACACGTTATGAAGGCTGCCTGTGAGGGCTGTCCTATTGACAGAGTTACAGTTACAAATAACTGCCAGAATTGTCTTGCCCAAAGATGTATGAAAGCCTGTAAGTTTGGAGCTATTATTCACACACCAAACGGTGCTTATATTGACAAGACTAAGTGTAAGAATTGCGGTGCCTGTGTTAAAGCCTGTCCTTACAATGCTATTGTGGATATTGAAAGACCTTGTATTAAGGCATGCCCTGTTAATGCTGTTGATATGGATGAGCACGATCTTGCAAAGATTGATGAGGATAAGTGTATTAACTGTGGTCAGTGTGTATCTAAATGTCCTTTCGGTGCTATTGGTGCTGCATCAATGATGACTAATGTTATTAATTCAATAAGAAGTAACCCTGAGCATACTTATGCAATGATTGCACCTTCTATTGAAGGTCAGTTTGGTACTGCCACTATCCCTCAGCTTAAAAAGGCAATTGTTGATTTAGGCTTTAAGGATTGCTATGAGGTTGCTTTAGGCGGTGACGCTGTTGCTTGGAGAGAGGCGGAGGAGTTAATTGAAAATGTTGAAAAAGGAAATAAGATGACTACCTCCTGTTGTCCTGCCTTTTATAATTTGGTAATGAAGCATTACCCTGAGGTTAAGGATAAGGTTTCAACAACGGGTTCACCTATGATTGCATCTGCAAAGGCTATAAGAGCTATGGACCCTGAGGCGGAGGTTGTGTTTATAGGACCTTGTATTGCAAAGAAGAATGAAGTTGTTTCAAGATATATGGGTGAGATTAGTGCAGCAATGACTCTTGACGAACTTAATGCAATGTTTGCTGTTAAAAATATTGACCCAACATCTTATGAGGATGGCGACCAGCTTGCTACACGTTATGGTAAGGGCTTTGCAAGAAGTGGTGGTGTATCTGCTGCCGTATTAAAGGTTGTTGAAGAAAAGGGTATTGAAAATAAGCCTAAGGTTAAGGTATGTAATGGTGCTGCTGAATGTAAGGTGGCTTTACAGCTGTTAAAGCTTGGCAGACTTCAGGAGGATATTATTGAAGGTATGGCTTGCGAGGGAGGCTGTGTAAATGGTCCTATGCGTCAGTATGACCTTATTGACAGCCGAAAGGTATTTGATAAGAATGTAAATGTTGCAAATACTGAAATTATTAATACCTGTAAGGAAAACGGATATGAAAATTTGAACATTCATGTACATAACCGTGATTAATTGAAATTTTTTAAGGCTCTCTTATGAGAGCCTTTTTGTAAAAAGCTCCAAAACGTGACAAAAGACAGCGTGGAGAGAGCTGTCTTTTGTCTGGAGAGTTGTATATGAATAATAGAGTTTGGCAAATTAATACAAACCAAAATCAAATATAGTTTACATA
>CABVEG010000038.1 GCA_902497185.1 uncultured Eubacteriales bacterium
CAAATTAGTGTAAAAAACTAATTTGCAACAGCCCCTTTTTATTAATTATAAATATTAAATTCAGCCCCGCCGGGTATTACATTAGCCTGGCAGGCTTCAAATATTCTCCAAGATTTGTCTGCAACTTCCTCTCTTATTTCAGTCTGAATAGCAGAGGATGGGGTAGTTGCTGAAAAACCGCTTGGCAAGCTGTCCTTGCTTGAGCCGCTAAAGCCTAAAGCATTTGTCCACACCGGAAGTTTATAGCCTGAGAAGTAATAATTATACTTGTTATCAAAGCTTACGGTATTTGTAAAGTAGCCATTAATACCGCTTGTATTGTTGTTATCAAATCCCTTACTCTTGTGGTCAAATGAAAGACAATTTTCAAGAACTCTCTTCATTTCATATACCTTGGTATTTGTAGCTTCGTCGTACTGCCATGAAGTTGCCTTTGGTGTAAAATCAGAACCAAATTTAAAGCCATTGCCGTTCATTTCACTATTAGCAGTTGTGTACCAGCTTGACCATGTAACATTACCTTTTGATGTATTAATACTTGCATTTCCTGCAACAGAAGAGAAGTTTGTTCCATCATATCCTACATTCTGAGAGGAAAGAATTTCATATACAAAGAGGTTAGTATCAACGGGATAACCCTTTGACTGGTCATAAACTCCACTGAACACCTCTCGGTTTCCATTGTTCCAGCAGGCAGAGTTTTTATAAGTAATATCTGCCGTTACATCTGCATCACATTCTGCACCCTTTTCTGTGTTATTAGATGATGCTGACTTATCAAAGGCATCCCAACCATCATCACTGTTGTCCCAAGCATAGCAGTGGTCAAATACATTGCCTGTTCTTGTATTAAGTTTAGGCGCAAAACCATCGGCATTACCGCCAAATGTATAAACATCGCAGTTTCTATAGCTGTAACACCATTTAAAGCTATTGTAGCTTGCCTTTTCTACTACGCCTGTTCCGGCAAGAGGCATAGGGGCAGATACCTGAATACCTGTGTCATTATTGTATCTGGCAATACAGTTTTCAATTATATTATAATTTGCAAGACCTTCTGTTTGTTCTGCATTATTGCCGTCATCTACGGCCTTGAGCTGAATACCGTTGTCAGGAGCTTTTTCAACAATAAGGTTTTGAATAAGATTATAATTACCGTTTATTCTTATTCCCGCATCTGTATCTGAGCCCTTAGTAATTGCAAGGGGATCAGAAGCGTTTATACCCTCTGCACTTGCCCTGAACTTAGAAAAGTCTAAAACAGGGAATACCTTATATTTATCAGTGCTTAATTCTTCCTGAATTACACCTATAAGTGAAATATTCTTACCTGTTATTCTAAGCTGACCTTCACATTCAATTTTAGGTGCATCAATATAAATTGTACCTCCGCTTGAGCTTGCATTATATTCAGTTAATGCAGCTTGTAAATCAGCATAGTTAGTAACAGTTGTTGTATCTGTCGTGTTAAATGGTTGACTTAACTGATCCTGAATATCTATATAAATATAAGCATTAGGGTCAATGTCAAGATTAATTTCAGCTGTTGCTGTTTGACCCTGTGCAACAGTTACATTAGCTGTATCTGATACACTATCCATTTCTGCAGTAACTGTGTAACTACCTGTAGTAACATCATTGGCAGTATAGGTACCTGATGAGCTGTCATACTTAAGAGTTATAGCTTCACTGCCTGATACAGCTGTTACATTAGCCTTTGTTATGGAAGTTCCGGATATATTAATAACAGAAACACTTATATTACCTGTACCATAGTTTAATGTAAGTTCAGGTGCAGCAGTTGAATTTGCTGTTATTTCAACGGTTTTGCTGTCACTATATACATTACCGTTAATTGTTTTTGTTGCTGTTACCGTGTATGTGCCGGGCTCTAAATTAGTTCCAATGTAAAGACCGCTTTCACTGTTGTATGTAAGGCTTGTTGTGTTAGCATTAACAACAGCATCAAATACAGTATTGCCGTTTAAATTTTTAACAGCTGCATTAATGTGTCCCTTTGTTGGGTCAATGATTACAGTATCCTCATAAACCATGTAGAACAGATTAATTGAAGTTCCCTTTGTAATTGTGTGAGTACCTGCTTCAAGTTCAATTTCAAGAATTCCATCAGAACCAATTGTTTTAGCTGTTCCGTCAATTTTAATATTTCCTGAAGTTTCAACAAATACTAAAGTAAGCTTACCCTTTGCAGTGTTTTTAAAAGTTATATTTGTGGAACTTTCCATTTTAAGACACTGTGTTAATGTAAGTCCGTTATATGTTACTGTTCCTTTATTTGTAGCTAAGTTACCTGTAATTGTATAGAATTCACTTTTAATGCCATCTTTTGTAAAGTTATGAATTTCTTTACTTCCTGATGAATCAGGAGTGTATGTAGTTGTTTCAGGAGAAGCCTCTGTTGTAGTAGTCTTTGTGGTTGTTTCAGTAGTAGCTTCAGAAGTTGTAGCAGCCTTTGTGGTAGCTTCTGTTGTTACAGTTGCTTTAGTTGTAGCCTCTGTTGTTATCTCAGCAGTACTGCCGTTTCTTGTTATCTCTATTCTTGAAATTCTTGAATTGCTGCTGGTATCTGATGATAAGTAATATATTCCATCGTCAGGTATAGTAAATTCTGTAGTAGCATTGTTAGCAAAAGTTGCGTTTCCAACGGTTGTGGTGCAAGCTTTGTCTGTATAAAGAGCTGCATCTGCGCTACTGCTGTTTACCGTAACCTTTATAACATCGCCTTTCTTTAAATTTAAAGAAACATAATTGATTTTACTGCTGCCTTTACCCTGAAATCTGAAGTGGTCAGCATTTACAGAATTTGCTCCAGGAATAGCAACTATTTCATCATCAGTATAAGGAACTGATTTTACATTAACAGCATCTGCTTCTGTTGAATTTGCACTTGAACCTAATACATAAATTTTATGTACGGAAGTGTCTGGAAGTGCCTGTGTAGTATCCTGCGTAATTTCTGCAGTAGTGGTTTCGGTTGCCTGTTCATTAGTAGTTGTTGTTGACTGTGTTTCAACTATTGTAGGATTAATAGGATTTACCTTTATACAATAAAAATAGCCATTATTATCAGTAAATGAAATTGAAGCTGTGCCTGTAGCGGTAGCAACATAAGTGTTTAATGATAAATTAGTGCTGCTTTTTGTACCTAAATTACCTGTACCGCTTTTTAATTGCGTATTAGTTACTGAAAGAGTAGATACTGCGGTCTGATTTCCTATACCATATATCTCAATAATGTCACCCTTAGTTACATCAAAAGATATTGTAGCATTTGTATTTAATTTTAAGCCTCTTGTATATTTTACATTGTTAAATGTATATTCTGTTTCTTTGTATGGAGTTCCGGGAATTTTACTGAATGTAAGGCCGTTAATTGTTACATTAGATGGTCCGGCATCTTGTCCGCTAAATGCTGCGCTTCCCAAATCCCATGTTTTTGTTCTTCCTATATTAGTATAGTTCTCTGCTAAAATTTCTGCATTAATTGCACTTGCTATAGGCGCTGCAACAATAAACTGCATTGATTTAACCTCTTTAGAAAAAAGCTTTGTAGTGGAGGTTTCAGTATTGTTATTAATAGTTACTGTTTCCATTGTGGTGCCCTCTAGAGCAACACTGTTTGCTGCTGATAGAACAGCTTTTATTTCTGTGCTTTCAAGATTATCTGTTCCTGCAACACTACAGAAAAGATATGTATTTGTGCCATCTGTAACAGGATCCTTATAAAATCCCGTTGCACCACCTGACACATAAGCAGTTGTATTTTCACTTCCATTTGTGTAAACCGCATATATTGTCATTGGAGGGTCTACATATAAATCCATAGGGTTATCATAGCTTGCAACATAATCTCTTGCAGATGTATGATATTCAAAATGAGAAAAAGTGTATGTTATGTTGTCATTTGTTATAGTTTGTTTGGCTGTAAGCTTTGCCATATCTCCTGCTGTAAGCTCCGGTGTTTTTGTTTCAAGAACTGTTCCGTCTGCTGTTTTTGAAATAACTGTAATGACACCGTTTCCTACGGTGTAGTCTTTTAATTCTGCTCCCTGTATAATTTGGGCAGATAATAACAATGTTAATATTAAAACAGTAAAACCTATTATTCTTTTTAATAAATTCATTTCAAAACCTCCTCATTGTTCCCTAAGATTAGATATAATATATTTTACGTTCTTAGGAATTTCGCCGTAGTTAGCGGCAGATACAATGTTTTCATTTGCCATTATTCGTTCAGTAACGAAAATTTTATAAGCAAACTTTGGCTTACTGTAAGGGCTTTTTTCTTTTGACATAAGTATTCTCCTTCTGCACCGGCAAAAAAAAGGAAAACAAAAAAGAACACTGTAAAAGTGCACAATTTTTTGCTCCCCCTGCCTGTAATGTTGTGAATAAATATTGAAAAACAATTAGTGCTATTGTTTGTTTTTATAAAAAATCAGTTCCCTAAGCTGATTTTTTGTAAAATACTGATAAATTTTACCCCTAATTGTAAAAAAATTCAACCATAATATTGCACAAAAATTTTTTTTGGTATTTTTGACAATGACTGATAGTATATATTTATAGTTAAATACGAATATTGTAAACCTTTAAAATGAAAATATGGGTTGACAATGCTCTTGTTTGTTGCTATTATATAAAAATGAAAGCATTTATTTGGAGGTGAAAATTTTGCTGAATAAAATAACCGATAATATTCTTAAAGGAAATAAAATAACAAGGGATGAAGTATTATATTTATTAAATGCTGATATTAATAAACTCTCTGAAAAGGCAAACAGTATAAGAATATATTTTTGCGGCAATAAAATAAATTTATGTTCAATAATAAGCGGCAAAGGTGGTAATTGCAGTGAAAACTGTAAATTTTGTGCCCAGTCCGGGTTTCACAATACTTCTGTTGAAAGCTATGGTTTTTTAGATAATGATACAATAGTTGAGGATTGCAAAAAACACTGTAAAGCAGGAGTGCACAGATATTCAATAGTTACCGCCGGCAGAGCATTGAATGAAAATGATTTTAATAAAGCAGTGAATGCCTATAGGAATATGAGTAAAGAATGTCCGAAAATGGGACTTTGTGCTTCTCACGGTCTTCTTAAATATGAACAGTTTAAAATTTTAAGGGATAGTGGTGTTACAAGATACCATTGTAATGTTGAAACTTCTAAAAACTATTTTAGTAAAATTTGTACAACTCACAGCTTTGAGGACAAAATTAATACAATAAAGTCAGCAAAAAGAGCAGGACTTGAAATTTGTTCAGGAGGTATTATAGGTATGGGAGAAACTATGGAGGACAGAGTTGATATGGCTTTTACTCTTGCTGATTTAGAAGTAAAATCAATACCAATAAATATTTTGACACCTATTAAAAATACTCCCCTTGAAAATGCGGAGCCTTTAAGTGAGGATGAAATTATAAGAACAGTGGCAGTTTTCAGATTTATAAATCCAAGAGCTGATATTAGGATTGCAGCAGGCAGAAGCAAAATGTCGGATAATGGTATAAAAGCCTTTTTCTCCGGAGCAAATGCCACAATAACAGGTGATTTTCTCACAACAACAGGAAGTACGATTAATAAAGACAAAGAAATGTTTTTAAACAACGGTTTTGAAATTTAGGAGGATATTATGAATATTAAAACAATGACAAAAATAGCGCTTATGACAGCAGTTATATGTATACTGGCACCATTATCAATACCTATTGGTCCGATACCTGTTTCATTTACAAATCTTGCTGTTTATTTGGCGGTTTATATTATTGGAACTAAATACGCAACTTACAGCTACATAATATATTATTTGCTGGGTATAGTTGGCTTACCTGTTTTTTCTGGATTTCAAGGGGGATTAGGGAAAGCCGTAGGTCCTACGGGAGGCTGCCTTATAGGTTTTATATTTATGGCAATTATAAGCGGTATATTTATTGATAAATTTAGGAACAGCAGACTTATGCAGCTTTTAGGTATGGTTTTAGGTACAATAGTTGTTTATGCTCTGGGTACCTTGTGGTATTCAATATCTATGAAGGAAAGCCTTGTTACAGCATTTATGGTTTGTGTTGCACCATTTATTATTGTAGATTTAGTTAAAATGATAATTGCTATGTATTTAGGGGGAGAAATTAAAAAGAGAATTGCTTTAAGGGATTAATTTTGCCTTTTATTGTTTATTTGCTTATTTATGTTTTGATACAAAATAGCAGAGAAGTAATTTTTATATTGTATTTTAATCAAAAAAGTGATATATTATATTTGTAACTATGCTTGTTATGGGTAGTATTCTTAATGAAACTGCACCGGATACAGACATCCCTGCAAATAAAGCAGGACTAAAAAAGCCATAATGGCTCATATTTAAACAATACAAGATAAAATTTTTTATGTAAATTTAAATAAAAACTTCTGACTGTAACTGCTTTAATTTGCGGTATGGATTGGAAAAAAGTAAAAATTTTATTCTATTGTATTGAATTTCTGTTATCTGATTTTTTCATTAATATGTATTACCTCAGCACCGTTTTTGTTAAAGCGGTAAATTCTTTTCTTACATTTATCATGGCAAAATTTAAAATTTTTTATATTATCAATGCTGTTTAAAACTTTACAGCATTGGTTTTGCTGTATAAATTTCGAAAAATGATAAAATGGAGGTTAATTTATGAAAAACACAAAATCTACCTTTTTAGAGGCTAAGAAAAAAGGTGAAAAAATTTCTATGCTTACAGCTTATGATTATTCAACTGCAAAGCTTATTGACGAGTCCGGAGTAAACAGTATTCTGGTAGGCGATTCTCTGGGAATGGTTATGCTTGGCTATGATGACACATTATCCGTAACTATGGAAGATATGATTCATCATACAAGGGCTGTAGCAAGAGGCGTTAAAAATGCTTTAGTTATAGCTGATATGCCTTTTATGTCATATCAAACATCAGTTTATGATGCTGTGGTAAATGCAGGCAGACTTATGAAAGAGGGCAATGCAGGAGCTGTAAAGCTTGAAGGCGGCATAGATTTTGCCGAGCACATTAAAGCTATTACAAAGGCATCCATACCTGTAGTTGCTCATATAGGACTTACACCACAGTCTGTTAAGGCATTTGGCGGCTTTAAAGTACAGGGTAAAACAGAAGAGGCTGCTAAAAGTGTTATTGATGATGCTTTAGCTGTTGAAAAGGCAGGTGCCTTTGCTGTGGTATTGGAGTGTGTTCCTGCTGCTCTTGCAAAAATTATAACGGAAAAGCTTTCAATACCTACAATAGGTATAGGAGCTGGTGTTAATTGTGATGGTCAGGTTTTGGTATATCAGGATATGTTGGGACTTTATTCTGATTTTACACCAAAATTTGTTAAAAAATTTGGTGAGGTTGGAGAAATAATGAAGGATTGCTTTAAAAAATATCACGAAGAAGTTGTTTCCGGCAAGTTCCCAAGAGAAGAACATACATTTAAAATCGATGAAAGTGTTATTGAAAAATTATATTAATATAGGAGAATCGATATGAAGGTTATTAAAACAATAGAAGAGCTTAGAAAGATAGTTAAAGATTGGAAAAAAGAAGGGCTTAGTGTAGGACTTGTACCTACTATGGGTTACCTTCACGAGGGACACAAAAGTCTTATTGTAAGAGCCGTGGCAGAAAACGACAGAGTAGTTGTAAGTGATTTTGTAAATCCTACACAGTTTGCTCCTAATGAGGATTTTGAAAGTTATCCGAGAGATATTGAGGCAGATTCAAAACTTTGTGAAGAGGCAGGTGCTGATGTTATATTTAATCCTGAGGCTGATGAAATGTATGTAAATCCTTTAACATTTGTTGATATGAGAGAAATTACAAAGGTGCTTTGCGGCAAAACAAGACCTATACATTTCAGCGGTGTTTGCACTGTAGTAAGCAAACTTTTTAATATTGTTACTCCTGACAAAGCATATTTTGGACAAAAGGATGCACAGCAGCTCTGCGTAATAAGGAAAATGGTACAGGATTTAAACTTTGATATTGAAATTGTAGGCTGTCCTATTGTGCGTGAAGCTGATGGACTTGCAAAAAGCTCAAGAAATACATACTTAAACATAGATGAAAGAAATGCAGCTCTTTGTCTTTCACGTTCACTTAATATGGCAAGAACAATGATTGAAAATGGTGAAACCGATTGCAGTAAGATAGTTGATATGGCAAAGACGGAAATAAATAAGGAGCCTCTTGCAAAAATTGACTATGTTGAAATGGTGGATTTAAATACATTAAAGCCTATTGAAAGTGTTAAAGCCCCTATGCTTATGGCTATGGCTGTGTATATTGGCAAAACAAGATTAATTGATAATTTTATTATGGAGTAAAATATTATGGAAATTACTATGTTAAAAAGCAAAATACATCGTGCAAAGGTTGTACAGGCTGAGCTTGACTATGTAGGAAGTATCACAATAGATTCTGAGCTTTTAGAGGCTTCAGGCATTATGGAATATGAGAAGGTGCAAATTGCTGATGTAAATAACGGTGAAAGATTTGAAACCTATGTTATTGCAGGAGAAAAAGGCTCAGGTATGATTTGTCTTAACGGTGCTGCTGCAAGATGTGTACAAAAGGGAGATTATGTTATTATAATGGCATATTGTAATATGAAAGCTGATGAGGCAAAAAATCATAAGCCAAAGGTTGTTTTTGTAGATGAGAATAATAAAATAAGCAAAATATCAAGCTATGAAAAACATGGACAGCTGTTTGATGTTGTGAAATAATGTATAATTTAGCTTATTAGTTACTCTAAAAACGACTATTAATAGCCGTGCTAAACAAAGGTGAGAACCTTGCCATCGCAGCAAACAGCTGTCTTTATTTTAGATAAAAATCTGCAACTGTTTGCTGCACAAGTATGGTAAAATAATTTAACTCATTCCACCGTCAATACTTATAATCTGCCCCGTAATATAGGCACTGTCATTTTCGGCAAGATATAGAGCCAGTTTAGCAACTTCCTCCGGTGAACCAAAACGTCCCAGAGGAATTTCTTCTTTTAAAGCCATTTTTTCGGAAGGGGACAAAAAGGCGTTCATTTTAGTGTCAATAACACCGCAGGAAATAGCATTTACTCTTATATTACTTGGTGCAAGTTCTTTAGCCATAGATTTTGTAAAAGAGTTAATAGCACCCTTTGTGGCAGAATAAACAGCCTCACAGGAAGCACCAAGCTCACCCCACATAGAGGAAATATTTATTATGTTGCCCTTATGTATTCTTATCATATTTTGTATTGCAATATGGGTACAGTTAAGTACAGTTCCAAAATTTGTATCAATTATTTTTTTCCATTCTTCAGGACGCATTTTATTAAAAAGACCTATATGTGATATACCTGCATTGTTTATCAGAATATCAATGCAGCCAAACTCAGACTCTATACGTCTTATTGCATCCTTAGCAACAGCATAGTTTGACAAATCCCCCATAAGTGCAAGAATATTAGGATTATAAATTCTAAGCTCCTTTTCAGTTTCAACCAGCTCTCTGTGAGAAGATTTGCACATAATTGCTACATTGTATCCTTCAACAGCAAAAAGAGCAGCAATAGCCTTTCCTATTCCTCTTGAGGCGCCTGTTACAAAAACGGTTTTGTTACCTTTCATAGTTATTCCTCCCTCCTTAAATTTATCCTCTTGAAAAATATTGTCTATAGTGTTATGATAGCTTATAGTAAAAGATTTTGCAAGGGGAAATTTAAATTATGAGGACTTTATTTAAGGACAAAGTATTTTTGAGAAACATTACAGCACTAGCTTTGCCCATAATGCTTAATGAGCTTATAAATTCACTTATTAACATTATGGATACATTTATGACAGGAAAGCTGGGAGCAGAAAGTGTAACAGCAGTTGGTTTAAGTAATCAAATATTCTTTCTTTTTAATTTGTGCTGCTTTGGTATATGCAGTGGAGCTACAATATTTATGGCACAGTATTGGGGCAGTGGTGACATTAAGAGTGTAAGACGTGTTTTAGGCTTGGCTGCTATTTTTGTAGAGAGTTTTGCGTTTTTGTTTTTTATAGGTGCAATGGTATTTCCAAAAGAAATACTTAGTATTTATTCAAATGACGCTAACGTTATTGATTTAGGAGTGGGGTATCTTAAAATTATATCCTACAGCTATTTGCTTACAGCTTTTATAAATGTAGTGAATGTGGCATTAAAGGCTATAGGAAGAGCTACACAGCCTATGTTTACAACATTTATATCTCTTGTTGTAAATGTTGTTTTAAACTATATATTTATATTTAAGATGGGGCTTGGTGTCAGAGGTGCTGCTATTGGTACAATTTGTGCCAGAAGTGTAGAATTAACAGTACAGCTTATTCTTGTTTTTGGCAGAAAACTTCCTATAGTTGGAAACGTAAAAGACTATTTTGTATTTGACAGATTTTTTATCAAGAAATATTTTATTGTTGCAATGCCTGTATTTTTAAATGAGTTTTTCTGGGCATTAGGTACAACCTGTTATAATGTAGCATATAAATACAGTGGTACAGTAGCACAGGCGGCTGTTCAGGTTTCAAGCTCTGTACAAAATTTGTTTGTTGTAGCAGGCTTTGGAGTGGGTGCGGCATGCAGTATTGTTTTAAGCAACACTCTTGGAGCAAGGGACAGAGATAGGGCTATTGATTATTCTAAAAAGGCAAAAACACTGTCTGTT
>CABVEG010000039.1 GCA_902497185.1 uncultured Eubacteriales bacterium
TAGAATTATTATTGAACAGCAACGGCAAATTAATATATTATTTTGCCGTTGCTTTTATCGAAGAATTTCTTTTTAGAGGGGTACTTTTGGGATTCCTTTGTAAAAAAATAAATAATATAGCTGTGAGTATATTATTAGCTGCTATAGTTTTTGCAATTCCACATACGATCAACTCAAATGCTCCTTTTTATGTATTGTTGATATTTTCATTTATATTCGGGATTCTTGCCTGTGAGATGAGATGTTTCACAAGCAGTATATGGATGTCAACGGCGTTTCACTGGACATGGAATTATTCTATTATGAGTGTCTTTATGGAAACAAATACAAATCAGTTTATTTACTCGTGGATAACTATTGAAATTATTATTTTAGCATTAACCTTTTATTGGCTAATAAAAAAGAAAAAACGAATTTCTTTGTGACACCTTAATTCAAAAAGCTGCCCTTTCGGACAGCTTTATCATTTGTTTATTAAAATTAGCTTCTCTGACTCTGATTATTAGAGTTTCTGTTTGAATTGTTGTTTGAATTTCTGTTTGAGTTGCCACTCTTTTTATCCATTTCCTGGCTGATTTCATTAGCAAACTCAACTCTGTTGCTCTGGTTGTTATTAGAGTTTCTTTCACTCTGATTATTGTTTGAATTTCTTTCACTTCTGTTCATAATTTGTGTCCTCCTAATAATTAAAGACTTAATTGCCTTACAATCATTATTATGGACAATTCACAATAATTTATTCTCTAAATTCAAAAAAATTATTTCCTTAATTTTCCAAATCAGACACACTTTCAAGCGTCATTTTTCCAAGCAAACCAGCCCTGAACTCATCAATAATAATATCAGCAGCTCTCTTATAGTCCACTTCATTTCCCTTTTTAATAAATCCTCTTTTTAATGCAATTTTTTCATAAATTTTATGAATCGGTGTGTTTTCATCATATTCCACATTATATCTTTTCCTAATAGCATCAGGATAAAGCCTGTCAAGGTACTCAATAAGATGAGTTACAAGAAGAGTACTATCCATAATATCATCATTTATGGCACCTGTAAAGGCAAGTTTTAATCCTACAGCCTGATCATCAAACTTAGGCCATAAAATACCAGGTGTATCCAAAAGCTCAAAGTCTTTCTTAATCTTTACCCACTGCTTTGCCCTTGTTACACCTGCCTTGTCACCTGTTTTAGCCATATTTTTACCTACAAACTTGTTAATTAATGTAGATTTTCCTACATTAGGGATACCTACAATCATTGCTCTTGTAGGTACAAAGATTCTTCCTCTTTTTCGAAGTCTTTCAACCTTTTCAGCCATAAGCTCCTTTGCAACGGGAGTTATTTCCTTTATACCTTTACCTGTAGCAGAAATTGCCTCAATAACTTCAAAGCCCTTTGACCTGAAATATTCAGCCCACTCCTTAGTCTTTTTTTCATCAGCAAGATCTGCTTTATTAAGAATAACTATTCTCTTCTTATTTCTTGCAAGTTTATCAATTTCAGGATTTTTACTGCTTAAAGGCAGCCTTGCATCTAAAAGTTCAATAACTATGTCTACAAGAGAAATATTTTCCTCCATCATTCTTCTGGTTTTTGTCATATGACCTGGATACCATTGTATATTCATAATTTTCTCCTTTTCACCATTATGGATACTTCTGTATATGAAAACACCCCTGACTTATTAAGCCAGGGGAAGTAAATAAATTACTTTGTTCTTCTTGTAATGTCTTCCTTAACCTTAGCAGCCTTACCTACTCTGTCTCTTAAGTAGTTAAGCTTAGCTCTTCTAACAATACCGTATCTTACAACCTCAATACGGTCAATTCTAGGAGAGTGTAATGGCCAAGTCTTTTCAACACCTACACCATAAGAAATTCTTCTTACTGTAAATGTTTCTCTTGAGCTGCCGCCCTGTCTTTTAAGAACAATACCCTCGAACATCTGGATTCTTTCCTTAGAACCCTCAACAATCTTAGCATATACCTTTACAGTATCGCCAACCTTAAAATCAGGGATATCACTCTTTAACTGGCTGTTTTCAATTTCTCTAATAATTTCGCAATTCATAAGGTTTGTACCTTCCTTTCGTCATAAATGTTCTTAATGCCCAATTTGATCCATCTAAAGTGGAAGCATCAGCGGACCATTCGTTTTCATTACCAATTCAGTATTATACCATACCTGTGTATTAATTGCAAGGATTTTTTAACTAAATTAACTCTGTTTTTAAGAAGTTTTTTTTAGCAGTTCAATCAGCTTATTAAAATACTCGGGAAGCTCTGTATCAAACTCCATATATTCCCCTGTTCTTGGATGAACAAATCCAAGAACCTTAGCGTGAAGCACCTGCCCCTGTAAATTAAACACCTGCTTTTTAGGTCCGTAAACAGGATCTCCTAAAAGGGGGTGTCCTATATGAGCCATATGCACCCTTATTTGATGGGTTCTGCCTGTTTCAAGCCTAAGCTCTACAAGAGTAAATTTACCCATTCTTTCAATAACTCTGTAGTGAGTAACTGCATTCCTTCCTCCTGATTTAAGTACAGCCATTTTCTTTCTGTCATTTTGTGAACGACCTATTAATGTATTTACTGTACCCTCGTCTTCATCAAAGCCGTTATAAACAATAGCATTATAAATCCTTGTCATGGAATGCTCTGCAAGCTGTTCACTTAAACCCTTATGGGCAATATCAGACTTTGCAATAACAAGTATTCCGCTTGTATCCTTATCAATTCTGTGTACAATTCCCGGTCTTAAAACACCGTTTATGCCTGAAAGATTATCACCACAGTGATACATTAAGGCATTTACAAGGGTTCCGCTGTAATGTCCCGGTGCAGGATGTACTACCATATCCTGAGGCTTGTTTACTACAATTAAATCATTGTCCTCATAAAGTATATCAAGAGGAATATTTTCTGCCTCAATGTTTATACCCTCAGGCTCGGGCATTTCAACCTCTATTATATCTCCCTGTCTTAACTTATAATTTTTATTTACAGCCTTGCCATTTACTGTAATATTTTCATTTTCAATCAATTTCTGAAGAGCAGAGCGGGATATGTCTTCAAGCTCCTCATTCAGATAGTGGTCTATTCTTTTATTTATATCAGGACTTTCTACAGAATAAATATCCATTATTTGTCCTCCCTGCCTCTGTCAAAAAACAAAACACCCACTACAAGCAAAAAGGCACCTACACAAACACAAATATCTGCAAAGTTAAATACAGGAAAATTATATCCAAATATATTAAAATCCAGCATATCCACAACATAACCCCTGAAAAGTCTGTCAATCATATTTCCTACAGCACCTGAACACACAAGAATAATGGCTGTCCTTACAACCATAAGTCTGTTTTCTGCTGCAAGCTTTGAATAATATATTACACAGGCAATGCATACAACAACAGTAAGTATAATAAATATCCATTTGCCTCCCTGCATAATACCAAAGGCTGCACCTCTGTTTTCAACATAAGTAAGGCTGAAAAAGCCCTCAATTATATTAATGCCGCCTAAAGGCTTTAAAACCGTGATTGTAAAATACTTTACAGCCTGGTCAATTCCTACAAGTGCCGCAAAGAATATTAATGGTAATAAAAGCATAATAAACCCTCCATATTTATTAACCAACTACTTGCGTAATAGGTTGATAATTTATTATTTTAAATCAATTAATTGCTGTCAAAGCCTTATAAATTATAACTTCCATAAGTCTATAGTCTAAAGCAAATGATCTCACACTTGCTTCAAGCACTTCTTCCTTGGATATTTTATCAAAATCTAGCCTAAAGCCCAATTTATGACTTAAATGCTCGATGAATAATCTCTGTGTTCTGCCATTTCCCTCTCTAAAAGGATGTATAACATTAATTTCACCCAGATAATAGGCAAGCCTTTTTGCAGTTTCCATCCTACTATATCCTACTAAAAAATTTTCTTCTTTTAATTTTTTAAGCAAATTATTCATTTGTTTCTCAATATATTCGCATCTGCAAAACTGATTGCCTTTAGCAATATTAACTGTCCTAATTTTCCCTGCCCATTCATATATATCACAAAACAGGAAAAAATGTATTTTTTTCAAATGCTCAAAATCAAAATTGCCTTCTATCCTGTTTATCAATAATTGAGATGTCTTTAATGCTGTAATTGCCCTTTCTGCTTTATATAGCTCTTCCGCATCAATAATATTCAATTTATTTTTCAGCACAAAAGAATTAGGGTAACAGTAATATTTGTCCCACTCATACTCATAATGATATACTGAATTGTCATTATTCATCATATCACCCTTTTATATTTAATAATTACTTTTTCAAGCATATCACTAAACGAAGTCCTGCCTTCAAGGCAAGCTCTAATCATTTCCTTATTTTCATTTGTCAGAGGCATATTTTCCATATCCATAGTAGCATTTACATTTTCAATAATTCTATCAATATCACTCATAAATACACCTGCCCTCAATAGTTTTATCTACATAATAATTTTAGCATAAATACAAATAAATATCAATTATTTTATAAGATGCCTTATACAAATTAACCCACTACTTGCGTAATGGGTTAATAATTTATTCTACAATATACTTAATAGCATCCTCAATTTCATCAGCAGATGCAGTTTTATCCACATAGGCATTACCTATTTTTTCAAGTGCAACAATGTTAATAACACCATTTTTTGTTTTCTTGTCATTAAACATTTGCTTGTGAATTTCCGCAACACTGTAATCCTTAATTCTTACGGGAAGTTCAAAGAAATTTAAAAGCTCTTCGCACTTATTAATTTCATTCTCATCAACAAGACCCCTTTTAGCCGAAAAATAAAGCCCTGAAATCATACCCACACCAACACACTCACCATGGAGCATACTAAAATCAGATAGAGTTTCTACGGCATGACCAAATGTATGACCAAAATTAAGTATTGCTCTTAAACCGTTTTCCTTCTCGTCCTGACTTACAACATCAGCTTTTGCCTTACAGGAGAAATAAATAACATCATTTATAGCCTGTGAATCAAGAGCCTTAATTTTTTCCTTATTTTCAATAAAATAATTCAGAAAATCTTTGTCAATAATATAGCCGTATTTTACAGCCTCAGCAATACCTGCTGCTACCTCTCTATAAGGCAATGTATTAAGAGTGTCAGTATTAATATAAACAAATTCAGGCTGATAAAATGCACCTACCATATTTTTGTTGCCCATAAAATCGACACCTGTTTTGCCCCCTACACTGCTGTCTACCTGAGATAAAAGAGTTGTAGGCATTTGAACAAATGCTATACCTCTCATATATGTTGCCGCAGCAAAGCCGCACATATCACCAACAACACCACCGCCTAAGGCAACAAGAACCGATTTTCTGTCTAAGTGATTTTCAATAAAGAATTTATAAAAATCCATAATTGTATTAAGATTTTTACTGTTTTCTCCTGCCTCAAAAGCATAATGGCAGACCTTTGTAAAATGACCCTCCATAACAGCCTTAACTTTTTCAACATACAAGGGCTCAACATTTGTATCAGTAATAATACAAACACTTCTGCCTGTAAGCCCCGCCTTTTCAAAAGCATCAATTAAACTGTTGTAATTATTATCTATGTAAATAGGATAAACCGTTTTACCCGTATCAACCCTTAAAATTTTCATAATTCCACCTTAATTATTCCTCATTCTCAAAATTTTCCGTACCTGATTCTAGAACGTCCATTTGAGTAATGAGCATATTTTTTAATAAATTTTTAACCTTAACATATTCAGCCTTGACACTTGCAACCTGTGACTTAGCTTCAGCAAGCTCGGCATTACCTTCACTTAGCATATTCTGCGCTTGCGTATGGGCATCGTTAATAATACTTTGTGCTCTTTGCTCCGCATTTGCTATAATCTGTTCGGAACGTTCAGTAGCATTTTTCACAGTATCGTCGGCTGTTTTTTCAGCTCTTACAATAGAGCTTTTTATTGTATCCTCAAGGTCCTTATAGTGCTTTATAACTTCCTCACAGGCACTTAGCTTATCCATAAGCTTGGCATTATCCTTATAAAGTCTTTCAAACTCCATAATTATTTTATCCAGAAATAAGTCAACCTCTTCTGCTGAATAGCCCTTAAAAGGTGTTTTCTTAAATTCAACGGTTTCAATGTCCATAGGTGTTAATGCAGCCATAATTTGACCTCCTTTAGTTCTTTCTATTTAAATACAGATACATTTATAAGTATTCTGTCCTTTTTGGTTGTACCCATTATTTCATTTATTTTAACACGTCCCACACCTCTGAGAGTAATTACATCATTTTCTTTAACTGTGTGCGAAACAGAAATTACCTTTTTCCAGTTGACAAAAGCCTTTTCACCCTTAATTAAATCAGATGCCTTGCCTCTTGATATATTAAGAGCACTGCTTAAAAGCGCATCAATTCTAAGACTTGGAACGGTAAGTCTTTTTTCTTGTGCCTCTTTTGGCTTTGGATTAAAGTGCTCAAGCATTTTAACTCTTACCTTTGTATGTCCAACTCTTTCAAGATTAACGGCAATATAATCTGCAATGTCACTGTCTACAAAAGCAACTGCTCTGCCATCATCAATAATTATGTCACCTGTTTTTTCTCTTTTTATGCCAAGCCCCAATAAGGAGCCCAAGAAATCTCTATGACTTAAAGCCCTGCTAAACTGTAAATTATAGCTTATTTCTACAGCCCTAATAGGAAATTCATTAATATCAGCATTACTAAATTCAGGGAAAAAACCTATCTTAACCCTTTCGCTGTCATCATAGCCTCCATATACCAGAATATCACATTCATTGTTTAAAAGCATATCCCTTATAGAATATGCTTTGTATGGATCCATAAATATGGTAAATTCAGGTGTATATGTTTTTTTAGCAAGCTCCAACCTGTCAATAGCCTTAGCCAATACAAGCCTTTCATCACTGTCACTTATACTGTTTAATAAATCTTTTCTATTCATAATTAAAAAATACTGCTTATAATCTTTAAAATAATAATATAAGCAAAATTCAGAATAAATAATGCAATAACGGGAGAAAAATCAATCATCATACCTCCACCCAAGGGGGACTTATCAATTAATCTCCTTACAGGTCCTAATATAGGTTCTGTTAAAGAATAAACCAACTTCACAAAAAAATTATTTCTGTTTAAAGGCAGCCATGAAATAATACATCTCACAACAATGGCAAATGAAAGTATATTAAAAAATACACCTACTGCCTCAGCCAGAATATTACCTATACTCATACAATCTCTCCTTTTTGTAAGGCAAAGTCATTAATATGCGCTACGGCTCTTACGAGAAAAACTCTTAGGAAAATTAATTCCGTTTGCCGCAAGCTCATCCTTAAACTCTCCTGAAATATCAACATCGTAAGGTCCTATAACATAAATTCTGCTTGAAATCTGCTTAATTGAACCATCAATAGCATATCTCACACCACTTAAAAAATCTGTAATTCTCTGTGCCGTACCTCTTTCAACACCTTCAAGATTAACAATAACGGTTTTTCTTTCAAGAAGATCACCGGCAATTTCACTTGCTTCTTCAACAGAATGAGGAGTTGACACAACAACACTCATTTTAACCTTAGCATTAATATCAATTACATTGCTGTTTCTGCCTGAAGAAGAATTTCTGCGGTAAGAAGATGACTTATCCTCCTCTTCCTCTTCATCATTTGACTTTCTGAAGTTTCTCATAAAGTCAAATTTTGGCTTTGATGACCTGCTGTCCTGATAATCTTCATCGTACTCATCATCATACTCTTCATCATATTCATCATACTCTTCATCATATTCATCGGGAGTACCCATTACCATTGTTTTTAACTTTTCCCAAAATTCAGCCATTTTATTACTTCCTCCTAAATGTTCTTACTAAATATCTATTTTGAATAATCTCTTGCGCCAAAAAGACCTGTGCCTATTCTTACAATATTAGCACCTTCCTCAACAGCTATTTCATAATCATTTGTCATACCCATAGATAAATATTTCATATCTATATTATTATAGTTTTTGTCCTTAATGTCAACAAATAATTTTCTCATTTGACTAAAATATTGTCTGTTGTCCTCCGGATCTTCAACAAAAGGCGCCACTGTCATAAGTCCTTTAACACATATATTTTCAAGTTTACTTATTTCAAGGGCAAGATTTTCAGCTTCATTAAGAGGAACACCGTGTTTAGCCTCTTCACCTGCAATATTGATTTCAACAAGAATGTCCATAGTAACATTCTTTGCCTTTGCTCTTTTGCTTATTTCCTCGGCAAGTTTTAAACTGTCAACTGAATGAATAAGACATACCTTATCAATAATATATTTAACCTTGTTTGTTTGCAGATGACCTATAAGGTGCCACTTTACATTTTCTATTTCAAAATACTTCCAGTTTATTTCCTGTGGCTTGTTTTCACCAAGTTCCGTAAGTCCTAAACTTACAGCCTCCTTTATTCTTGGCACATCTATGGTTTTACTGACTGCAAGGAGAAGAATATCCTCTCTTTTTCTGCCGCTTTTTTCAGCGGCAGCAGTTATTTTGGCATTTATATCTGCCACATTTTCTTTAATACTCATTTTTATTACCTCTATTCATATACCATTTCTTCTTTTTCAACATTACGAGGGTCTGTCATAATTCTGTCATAAACATAAATATTAGTATTGTAGCTAGGATCAAGAATAGTGTGTGTACTGTTTGACACTGAATTAGTTAAATCAATAGTCCTAAACTCCGCAATACCGGTATTTACAACATAAATACCCTTAGTGTTAAGCACATCTGCAATAACAAAGGTTTCGTCACTTACAGGTGATTTAATAGTATCTCCCACATTAATCACGCCCATCTGCACAGGTATATAGCTGTAATTTGAATCATCAGGATCTTTACCTGATACACTTACAGCAACGGTCTTGTTGCTGCCGTTATCAACCTTAATTACATTGCCCTCAGAATCCACGTATGCCGTAGGAATTTTCATCAATGTTTCTTCAACTATAGCACTGTTAGGTATTTTATAGCCTCTTTCAGAATTTTCTGTTTCGATCGTAATATTTCTTACATTAATAAAATCTGTCATATCCCTTGTAATTTTCAGTATTACAAAGGTTTCGCCATCACCCGGTGTAAGCTCCTGTACATAGGATTCAAGACGGTGCTGTTTTCCTTCGTCATCCTTAATGTATATTGTTCTTGTATCACCTTTTTCCCAGTCCTTAACATAGTCCTTATTAATATAAGAAGCTATATACCAAGTATTTGAAGTTACAAGTTTAAAGGCAGGAGTATTAGCTTTCACACTGCTCTTAAAGCTGCTTTCAGCCTTAACTGTATCTGAAATCACACTCTTTGAAATACTTCCCATATTTTCGGGAGTAAGCTCTTCCTCAAGACCATCAATATAATAAGACACAATGCCGCTTTCATCAGCAGTAATATTGCTTATATTTTCATTAAGTTTACTTTCCTGTTCCTTTTTTTGTGAAACAAGATCCTTAAGCTCACCGCTGTTTTCACTTAACAGATACTGATTTCTTGTGTCAAGCTGTTTTTTAACGGTATTACCAAGCTCATATATGTTGCCAAGTTTCATATAAGCATAATCCAGAGCATTTTCATCAATTATATTTTTCATTTGATTGTTATATTTTTTTATATCCTCTGAATAAACTGAAATATCCTTGCGCTCTGTCTGCACCTTCATTATTTGCTCGTTAATATCATCAAGACTTGCCTGCATTTGTGCAACAACAGCTTCATCCTTAATACTGCATACTACAGCGCCTTTTTTAACCTTTTCATTGTCCGCCACATCGTATGATATTACGCCTGCCTTTTCAGTATTATAAACCTTTTCGTTTCTAATAATAATAGCATTTGCAGATTTAGGCGTATCAATAGTACCATAGGCAAGAACATCATAATTTACAATCTTTTTAGTAAGAAAATTAACTGATGAGCCTATTACATATATAAAGCAAAGCATAATAAAAAATATAAATATAGGCAGTGCAACACTGTTTCTTTTTGCGGAAACAGTCTGATTTTTAACAATCTTTGCATTGCTTCTCCTACCGCCTTTAACAAGGGATGAAAAGCCAAGTATAAATGCAAAAATCCCCTCCAGCAGACCACCCTGCCTTTTGCTTTTCTTTTTTGTTTCAACCTTGTGATTATTGTTCTGCTTTTTCTTATTTTCATAAGCAGAATTTCTACTTTGTGTTGAATTATTCTTAGTCCTTTGACTTTCATAATTACCATAAGGACTTTTATATGTATAAGACGGGAAGTTATAATCATTTAACCTGCCTCTGTCTGTATCTCTTTTAGGGAGGTCAGGCAATTTTCTTCTTCTGTTTCCCTGAGATGAGGAACTTCTGTAACTATTGTGCTCAGTAGACGTAGTATTTTTAGTTTTAAATGAGTTTACCGTATTTCTTTTGGCATTATTTTTGCTGCCCTTGTTATCACTAAACACAATTTTTCCTCCTTTATTATATTATAGAGTTCTTAATTATAATACACATCATATAATAATATATAAATATATAAGGCATATGAGAGGTGGCAACAATAAAAAAGAACACATACATTTATATTATAACAATTTTTCTTGTATTTTTCAATCTAATTATACTAATATTTCCTAAAGAAATTATGGA
>CABVEG010000040.1 GCA_902497185.1 uncultured Eubacteriales bacterium
ATCTACACCGCTGGAGTTGTTAATTTTTATCAACCACACCAGTTGACAAAGAACCTTTAAAAAAAACTAATTAATCTAAAATCCCATGAACCTCATACTTACTTAAAAATGATTTTAGCTTTTCCTTTATTTCCTGACGCTTAATATCCACAACATCATAATTATCAAGAGCCTTTATAAGCATTTCAACTTCTGATAAATCAAAATCCTTTTTAACCACTGCATATCCCAGTCTTTTTTGATTAACTATATCAAGCCCCATATCTCTCAATAAGTCAATATCATTATAAATACTTTTTCTTTCAGCCTTAATCCCCATATTATTAAGCGCATCAATAATTTCATTCATTGTCATAAAATGTTCTTTGTCGGTGTTTTCAAGTAAAATTTTACGCAGATAAAACACCTTTAGTTTTTGATTAACTGACTTTGCCATAAAATACCACCTCGTATATAATATACAATAAAACAGTCTTTTTGGCAATAATTTTAGTCAAAAATTTATAAAATATTTAACAATTCATAAAAATTAGGGAAAGAAATGGCTACACAGTCTGCATCGGTTATAGTAGTATCACCATCAGCAACAAGTGCTGCAATGGCACAGCTCATAGCAACTCTATGGTCAAGGTGTGAATAAACTGTAGCCCCCTTTAGCCTCTGATTTCCTTTTATTATCATACCATCATCAGTTTCTTCAATTTCAACACCCATTTTGCCAAGTTCCTCACTCATAGTGGCAATTCTGTTGGACTCCTTCACCTTCAATTCCGTAGCGTCCTTTACTATGGTTGTCCCTTCGGCACAAAGTGCAGCAACAGCAAATACAGGAATCTCATCAATCATTCTTGGAATAATACTTCCTTCAAGAGTAGTTGCCTTAAGTTTTGATGTTTTTACTTCAATATCTCCTACAAGCTCTCCGCCTGACTTTCTTTCGTTTAATATTTCAACATAACCGCCCATAGATTTTAAAGCATCAATAATACCTGTTCTTGTTGGGTTAATTCCTACATTTTCTATTATAATATGTGAGTTTGGTACAATAAGTCCTGCAACCATAAAAAATGCTGCTGATGAAATATCTCCGGGAACTTCAAGATCCTTTCCATAAAGCTCCTCAACAGGCGTACTTGTAATAACACCATTATTGTTTTTAATATCAGCACCAAAGTAGTTAAGCATAATTTCCGTATGATCTCTTGATGCAACAGGTTCATTTATAACCGTTGTGCCCTCTGCAAAAAGACTTGCAAGTAAAATTGATGACTTAACCTGTGCTGATGCTACAGGCATTGTATATTCTATAGACTTAAGCTTTTTACCGTGAATGGTAAGTGGTGCATAACCATCATTTGTACTTTCAATATCTGCACCCATTTGACTTAACGGATTGATTACTCTCTTCATAGGTCTTTTCTGTATTGAAGCATCACCATTTAATGTTGAGTCAAAGTTCTGTGCAGAAAGAATACCTGATATAAGTCTTATTGTTGTACCGCTGTTACCTACGTCAAGAATTTCGTCAGGTGCAGAAAGCCCCTTTAAGCCTTTACCGTGTACAATAACCTTATCTTCTGTTACATCAATATTTATACCAAGCTTTTTAAAACAGGAAATTGTTGACATACAGTCATCGCCTCTTAAAAAGCCTGTAATAACTGTGTCGCCCTTTGCAAGAGAGCCAAACATAACTGCTCTGTGAGAAATTGACTTATCTCCCGGTATTTTTATATTGCCTTTAAGTCCTGTTTTTGAACTGATTACCTTATCCATTGTTTACTCCTTATTTAAAACTGTGTAATTTCTTAATTTAAGTATTTCTACTGCCTTATCTCTTTGGCTTGGCTCGCTGAATACTATCTGCAATGCACCATCAGAATATTCCCTGTTATTTATAACACCTATATTCTTAATATTAATCCCATTAATACTTAAGAGAGTAGATATTATTGAAATAGCACCCGGCTCATCAATAATATCAATAAATATTTCATACTGATTATCCCTTGTAATAGGCGCTCTATGAGCAAAGGTATCTCTGTATTTCTTAGCATCGTCAAAGAAGTCATACAAATTTTTATTATCTTTAAGCTCCTTTTCAATACACTCAATATTCTCTCTGAATTTTTGAAGAATACTTATAATTTTATCTCTGTTGTCATTGCATATACTGCTCCACACCTCAGGTGATGAACTGGCAATTCTGGTAATGTCCTTAAATCCGCCTGCTGCCAAAGAATGCATATAACGTTTTTCATCATCAAGAGCCTTAACGGTAGTTACCAGAGCAGATGCTATAATATGAGGCACATGGCTTATGGCTGCAACGGTATAGTCATGACGATCAGGGTCAAGAACAAGAGGTACTGCACCTATAAGCTTAACAATTTCCACCATATCATTTATCATTTTATCTGTTACATTGCTGTTTGGTGTAAGCAAATAAAAAGCATTCTCAAAAAGATGAGACTTTGCAGACTTATAACCTGTCTTTTCAGAGCCTGCCATAGGATGACCGCCTATAAAGTTAATATCCTTAAACTTAAGCATTTCTTCGTATATTACCTTTTTTGTACTTCCTACATCTGTTATAACACAGTCCTTTTTTATGTAGGGCAAAAGTTTTTCAACATATTGAGGAATTTTATCCACGGAAGTACATACAAACACAATATCACAATCCTCAAATATTGACATATCAGTCAAAGAATAGCTGTCAATAACACCTTCCGCCTTAGCATCAATTAAGGATTGCTCACTTCTGTTCATAGCCGTAATTATTAAATCCTTTTTTCTGGCTTTAAGGCATTTTGCCAGTGAACCGCCTATAAGCCCCAGACCTATTATACCTATTTTGTTCATATCTGCACCTCTTAAAAATAATACTCTTTTAATTTTATCATTTATAAAGAAATAGGTCAAGAGGCTGATAAAAATAAAATAGAGATAGATTTTACAATATAAAATCTATCTCAGTAATACGGATCACTAAATTGAAATAGCAATGCCATGCATTAAAAGCTCCTCTGCATCACGTTTATCTACATCCTTAGACAGTATAATTTCACTTAAAATAATCTGTCTTGCAGTACCCATAAGCTTTTTTTCTATATTTGAAAGGCTTTTATTTTTCTCCCTTACAAAAAGAGTTTTGAATACCTGCATAACCTTTAACAAATCCCCTGTTTTAAGTTTAGCCATATTTTCCTGATACCTTAAATTCCAGTTATCAGACATTTCAATTATGTCAGCATTCTCAACAATGTGCATAACATCATCAGGGGGTACAATATTTCTTAAGCCGCATTTTTCTGCTTTTTCAACAGACACCATAATTTTAAGATTATTCACCGGAATTTTTAAAACATAATAGGTAATAACCTTACCGTCAATATCTCTGTCCTCGATATTTTCAATAATACCTGCTCCATACATAGGATACACAACTCTGTCACCAACGCTATACACAAATAAGCCTCCTCTCATAATAATAAAATCTTTAAAATTATAAATTTCCACTTAATATAATAATATCATATAAATTTCAAATTTTAAAGACAATTTATTCACAATATATTTTTTACTTTTTTTAGCAAAATATACAAATGAGGCTTAATTTTTGTTAAAATTAACAAAATAATCCTTTTAAATTAATGGTTTAAATTTTCAATTTTTACTGAAAACTATTAATTTTTCCAAAACTCTTGCTGCCGCACCGCTGTCAATAGATTCCTCTGCCTTTTTAATTCCTTCAGCCATTGTATCTGCAATGCCTGCCACGTAAATAGCTGCACCTGCATTAAGCAGCACAATATCTCTCTTAGGTCCTTTAACACCTGATAAAATATCCTTTGTAATCTTAGCATTTTCCTCACAGGTGCCTCCTGCAATATCTTTCACATCAGCATAATCAATGCCAAAATCTGTTGGCTTAATCTCATATGTACCAACCTGACCGTTCTTAATTTCTGAAATACGTGTTTTTCCTACATTTGTTATCTCATCCATAGAGCCGTTACCGCAAACAACTGCAGCCCTCTCAACTCCCATAGCCGCCATAGCCTTTGCAAGAGGTTCAGTAAGATTATCACTATACACACCAATTAATGCACCCTTTGCATTACTTGGATTAGATACAGGACCTAAGATATTGAAAATAGTTCTAATACCCATATCCTTTCTTGCCTGACCTACATTCTTCATGGCCTTATTAAAAATCTGTGCAAACATAAAGCCCATACCGACCTCTTCAATACACTTTTCAACCTTATCAGCCTCAAGCATAATGTTAATACCAAGAGCCTCCAAAACGTCAGCTGCACCACTTCTTGATGATATGGCTCTGTTGCCGTGTTTTGCTATAGGCACACCTGCCCCTGCTGCAACAAATGCTGCTGTTGTTGAAATATTAAATGTATTTGCGCCATCACCGCCTGTACCTACAAGGTCAATATAGTTAATATCCGTCTTTGGTTTAACATGTTCAGCAAGCTCCTGCATAACTGTTGCACAGCCTACAATTTCATCAATAGTTTCACCCTTAATTCTTAAGGCTGTAAGAAAACTGCCAATCTGTGCCTGAGTAGCCTCGCCGCCAAGCATAATTCTCATTACATCCTTAGCTTCATCAAGAGTTAAATTTTTTCCATCTACGACCTTGCTTATTGCTTCCTTCATATTCATAATATATATCCCTCCATTGATTTAAGACTTTAATTGACTAAATAATACCACACTTTTTTAATAAGTTCAATATTTTTATTCTAAAACTGCAATTTTCAGAATAAAAATAATTATAAACAAGTGAAAATAGAAAGGGAGATAAAAATGGAAAGCAATAATTCTCAAAACAACTACATAATTTTAAGCGGTCAGATTTCATCTGATTTTACTTACAGCCATCAGGTATACGGAGAGGCATTTTACAGCTTTACACTTTCCTCAAAACGATTAAGTGATGTATTTGATACTTTGCCCGTCACAATATCAGAACGCCTGTTAACAGACATAGAAGCAAGAAGAGGGCAATTTGTCACCGTCACAGGACAACTACGCTCCTACAACAGCTATTCCGATGGCAAGACCCACTTAATACTTACTGTATTTGCTAAGGACATTTCAATAAATGATGAAAAAGCAAAGGATATTAACAACATTCAACTAAATGGCTTTATATGTAAGCCTCCCATATACAGAACAACCCCCTTCGGCAGAGAAATATCCGATATTCTTCTTGCTGTAAACAGAGCCTATAATAAGTCTGACTACATCCCTATTATTTGTTGGGGCAGAAATGCAAAGTTTTCATCAAATCTTGAAGTTGGCACAAATATTATTATTACCGGAAGAATGCAATCACGCAGTTACCAAAAAAAAATATCAGACAATGAAGTTATAGAACGAACCGCCTATGAGGTTTCAGTATCAAAAATCGAATTAATGAGCAATAATATTGACAAATAATAAAAAATAGGTTATTATTAGTTATGACGTTATGTTTTTTTGTACTGAATTAAAGGAGGAATACATATGAAAAGTGAATTATATGTTCAGTTTAAAGGAAACAGTGTTGATACAAAAACATTAGTTGAAATGGCAAAGGAAATTTGGAAGTCAGACGGAAACAAGGTTAAGGATTTAGCTACTATTGAGCTTTACTACAAGCCTGAAGAAGGCAGATGCTATTACGTATTCAATGGCGAAGGTTCAGACGATAGCTTTTTTGAAATTTAATCTTAGGTATTATTAATTAAGGGGCTGTTGCAAATTAGTTTTTTTAGACTAATTTGCGACAGCCCCCTTTTCTCTATAGTTATAGTATTCCCTTTTTCCAGCTTCCTTTAAAATAAAACACCAGTGTAACAAAAGTAGCAATAGTCCAGCCAAATGGCCAGCTAAGCCATATACCTGTTGCACTGTCAAGAATATAAGAAAACAAAAAGGCAAGAATAACTCTAAGTATCAAATCTAAAAATGTACTTGTAGTAAAAGCTATCATAGCTCCTGACCCTCTCAAAAGTCCGTCCACAATAATCTTAACAGAAATAGCAATATAAAACGGTGATACAACTCTTAGAAAAAGTATACCACATTCAATGGCATCAACACTTTCAGCAGTCATAAACAAACCAAGCATCTGTCTGCTGAATAAAAGAAAAGCAACAAGGAAAGGTACAATAATGGCAAAGCCAAATAACACACCTGACTTTAAAGCCTTATTTACCCTTTCTATTTTTCCTGCACCAATATTCTGTGCCGTAAATGTAGACATTGCATTACCAAGAGTAGTAAAGCAGGTAAGAGCAAAAGTATTAAGCTTAACTGCTGCCGAATATCCTGCAATTACAGATGAGCCAAAGGAATTTACACGTCCTTGAATGAAAATATTACCTACTGAAATAAAGCTTTGCTGTAATATACTTGGAACAGCAATATATGTAACCTTTGCAAGCATTTCTTTTGAAAAATACACAGGCTTTCTCTCCGTTTTAAGAGCTTTAATTCTCTTAAAAAGACTTAATAAAGCAAGGATGCAGGCAATCCCCTGAGCAATAAATGTTGCCCATGCTATACCTGCAACACCCCAATCAAACCCTGCAACAAATATAATATCAAGTATTATGTTGCCAATAGATGAGGCAATAAGGAAATATAGAGGGGTTTTTGAATCACCAAGAGAATTAAACACACCATTTGCAATATTATATAAAAATAAAAATATAAAGCCACCAATATAAATATTAAAATAAAGTTTGCTGTCAACAAAAATATTTTCGGGAGTATTTATTGATTTCATTATAAGCGTACTTGCCATAAGTCCAAAAACAGTAAGTATTAATGACAAAACTGTACTTGCTATAACAGTAGTTGATACGGCAGTTTTAACTTTATCATAATCCTTTGACCCAAAAAGCTGAGATATAACAACACTGCAACCTATATTGCTGCCTACTGCAACAGCCATAAACACCATAGTAACAGGATAAGACGCACCTACAGCCGCAAGTGCATTTTCACCTGCAAATCTGCCTGCAATTATGCTGTCAGCTATGTTATAAAGCTGTTGAAAAACAACGCTTATAAACATAGGCATTGAAAAGCCGATTAATATTTTTGAAGGATTTCCCTCAGTTAAATCCTTAATCATTTTGTTTCCTTCTTTCTAATTTATACAAACAACTGCAATTTTTATTAAAAACCCATCACAAACATTAGCCCTAAATTTGCTATTACTGTTTATAACAAAGCAACCGGAGTAAATCTCCGGCTGCGTAAAAATTTTCAATTATCTTTTCTTTTTATTTTTCCTATAGTTCTTATTATTCTGTGCTATAGTTTGACTGACCTCTGCATCAAAGGCAGCAGCAGTTACAAGCTTAAGCTCATAATTTTTCTTAACAGCCTTATCAATAATAGTATATATAACTGCAAGGAGAATACCGATAAATGAAATTATAACAGATGGTATAAGTCCTTTTGACTTAAACTGGAATACAACGGTATGCTCTCCCTTAGGAATATCCACACCTATTACACCATCATTACCTATTGACACCTTATCAACACTCTGACCGTCAACAGTAACCTTCCAGCCGTCAACATAAGGAATAGATGTAAACATTACACCATCCTCAGAAGCATTTACTTTACCTTCAATATGAGTATCCTCAAAGCTTGTAATATTATAAGTATTCTGATTTAACTTATCATAAGCCTCCTGGAATACGTCATCATTATAGCTTGCAGCATAAATCTTAACTGTACCGTCCTTACGGTAAGTCTTTTCAAATTCACCCTTGTTAGTAAGAGCAAATGTTACTGTAATTTCTTCACCTGCTGAAACGTGACCTATATCAAATAAACTCTTACCTGCTGAAAGCTCTCTGTCCTCATTTGCAGAGTTTGTCTGATACTTAACTCTCTTGGCATTGCCTGCATCTACATAAACATACATATACTGATCCTTATCAGATGTAAATTTAGCTGTTACCGTAGGCTCATTAATAAGATTAGCAGGATCTGTAAGTCTGTATTTAAAGCTGTTTTCATCAAGCTCTTCCGTAACCTCCATAAAGGTCTTGTTAATGCTGTCAGGTTTAATAGGAGTAAACATATCCTTGTCAACACCTGCACCCTGCTTAACAAAGTTGTTCTGAACATTAAATGGCTGTGAGTCCTCTGTCTGCCAGTTCTTAATATCCGAATCAACCATAAATCCTAAAGGTAATGCTCTGTCATTTCTGTAAACCCATACATTATTAAACTGCTTTTCAAAAACATATCTTTCGTTTTTGATTTCTCCATCCTTATTCATAACATACTTTAAGTCGAACATTGCATCAATAAGAGGTGTAGGATCATAATATCTGTAGCTGTTGCCTGTTGCCGCAATGCCCAGATTGCCTATAAACTCTGAAATGCCACCCGGCGCAAGAGAAGAGAACTGTGAAAAACCGTTGTAATGATAAAGTGCCGCATCATTAATAGATGTAAACCTTCTAAACTCAGTACGGTAGAATTCTCCATTTTGTTCTTCATTCATATATTCAATAGCGTCATCCGCATTGTCGATATACTTAACATAAGCCTCTCTATCTGTAGTTCTGTCAAGACCCTGATGACTTGAGAACATACATTCAGCAAATACACATACAAATATAATACCTAAAATTCCGCCCAAATTCTGTGGCTTTGAAGTAGAATAAGCATAAATAATACCTGCGTAAACAATCATTGCAGCTATATTAATAATAATATCGGAATTTGAAAGTACTCTGTCTATATCGTCTATTACCGGCACCATTATAAACTCGGTTGCTAAAATAACAAGAGTATAAAATACAGCTGCATACACAACAAATTCAAACTTACAGCTCTTAATGTTTAAAAGTCCCTTGTAAGCCATATAAAGCATTACAAAGCTGTAAATAAATGTATATCTGTGCGGAAGATTAGACGGAAAATGGAATCCGTGAATCATAAAGTCCAAAGGCTTAATACAAGCGCACAAAAGCATAAATACAAGTAATAATGACATTAACCTCTTTTCTCTTTTGTTAATTTTTGAATTAAAGAAATAAAGCGGAATAAGCATCATTGTTATTACACCACTGTATACATTAGGAAGGTCCTCATTTCTTGCAAGTACTACAGGTCTTGCACCTATAAAGTGGTTAGTAATAAGCTGATATATATTTTCATAAATTTCAAACTTAGGGAAGTTCGTATCACTTGTTGCTGTCTGACCTAAGGCAATAGCAACGGGAGCTAAAATAAACATAGCTGTTAATGCGGCAATAATTGATACAATAGCAAATTTAACCATTCTTGCAATCATAACCTGTTGATTTCTTTCCCATTCATAGTTTGCAAATAATACAACTATAAAATAAGCCGCCGTAAATACACACACAAGGACAGCCATATAAAAGTTTACAATCATTGTAAGTGTTAATGAAACGTAGTATAAAATATGCTTATTTTCGTGAATAAGCCTTTCAACACCTAATGCCACAATAGGGAATAATGCAACTGAATCAAGCCACATTACATTCCAATAATAACCTGTCATAAATGCAGTAAAGGCATAAAGTAAACCAAAAATCAAAATTGACAAATCATTTTTATTAAAATGTTCCTTTAAATAATATGAGAAAAATGACGCACTAAAACAGGTTTTAATCAAAATAAAAAGTGCAAGTGCCTCAGGCAAAAGCTGCTGAGGAAACAGAAGAATCAAAAAACTTATAGGTGAAGCCGTATAGTAAGCCATCTGAGTTACAAACTCCTTACCTAAGCCGCCCTCCCAACTGTACATAAGGCTCTGACCATTAATAATACGACTTCTAAGCTCCTCGTGAAAAGGTGCATACTGATGATATAAGTCAACCTTTAACACAATCTGGTCCCCAAAGGGATAAACGTGTCTTAAAATGTATGTAACACACATTATAAGCGCTGTACAGAAAAAAGCTGCTATAACATATCGATTAGAATACAACCAATTTTCTTTCTTATTTTCCATTACAATATCTCCTTACTTAAATATAAATAATTTACTAAACACATAATTCATAACCACAATGCCAAACTGTGCTCCGATTTTAGCAATGCTGTCATTAATATTCAAAAGTCCTACAGTTACATTCATCCAAACTATTTCAAAGCCCAAGGATAAAATCCTTGCTCCCACAAAAGATGGAATTTCCTTCATGAGAGTTTTAATAGATACAGACTTTGACTGAAATACAAAAAATTTGTTTGTAACAAAAGCAAAGGCTACTGCTATTACCCAGCTGCCTACATTTGCAATATTCATCTGTAATGTGCTCAACTCTCCTCCGCCTGTAAGCAAAAGCTTAATAAGCTCATAACTTACAAGACACACTACAGTTGTAAGCACACCAAACACCAAATAGCTTATGGTTTCTCTGTTTAATACCTTAAAAAGCAGTTTTTTAATCATAGCAATTTCCTCCCATAGTCATTAACAGGCTCCTCTATATTTGTTTTGCCTATAATATATACGGGACGGTTTTTAACCTCAATATATATCTTCGCCACATACTCACCTAAAATACCACAGCAAAGTATTATACAGCCGCCTAAGAACAGAAGTATTGCAATAATTGAGGCATAGCCCGGGAAATCCTTACCATGTATGATAGTCTTTATAATTATATAAAATAAATAA